>JAILMJ010000006.1 GCA_024692685.1 Clostridia bacterium | reverse complement strand
GACAGTCATAAGTGCCTTCAGGCTTTGAAACCGATTTCAAAGTAACGACCGCGCCCATCCGTAAAATACAAAAGAGAGGAGGATTATGAATGAAGAGGTCATTTGAAGATATGGATATATTTGTATACCGCGTAATTGGCTGATGTATCAACAAATATTCAGGAGCAGGAGACTGATGATTTTGAGATACCGGATACAGTTATCCATTCACTCGCTTTCAGTTTCTGGCAAATGATGCAAAATGAAATGAAAGACGGTAAAACCGATGATATTACACATTCGGAAACCAAGTAAAGGATAGCGGAGCAATGCTTGTAATTAAGCTTTGCTCCGCTATTTTTTTATTTACTTCATATAAACAACTAATCCGAATCCATCGCCAATCGGCTTTGGGTTCGGATTATGACGCTTTGGTGGAGATGAGGGGGATCGAACCCCTTACCTCTTGAATGCCATCGGCCCCTTAAAGTCACTATTTAATAAGCCATGAAACCCTTGTAATTATTGGAATTATAACTTGTCAATCCAATTAAAAAAGATTAAATATTTGCTGTATAATTGCAGTAAAACGGCCTGATAGCATTCCCAAAAAGATGCCCCGCAGAGCCTGCCTGCGGGGCGTTTTCTAAAGTGTAAATTCATTAAATAATTCCATCATTTTCAATTGTTTGAATTTGTAAACTAAGCTATATTTTGCATTTGCGTAGCAATATGTAAAGCATTATCGGAAATGCTTTTTTCATAAGCATCCTCCCCAAACAATTACATACACAAACAGATGATTTATGTTTTATAGTTAATAACTATTATTCAGCCAAAACCCTTTTGTCCGTTCCGTTCGGTGCACACACATAAATATGGTCGGTATACCATTCCCCGTTTTTCTCTATAAAATCATAATACAGTATATCGCTGCTTGGATAAAGGGATATAATAAAGCCAACATCTTCATCCTGGCTTACAAGGTCAAGTGATTCCGTGCTGAAGTCATAAAAGTAAAGCCTATCCCCATCGTTTTTATCAACGAAATACAGAATGTCATTGATTATTGCAAAATCTCCTACGTTGTCAACACCTAAAAACTCAGAATCTTTTGAGCCATCAAGTTTACAACACCTGAGATGAAACTTAATATCACCTTTCTTCTTTCCATCACTCTCATAATACTTTTCGTCAGCAGATTCGTAATAAATCTTTGAGTCGTAAACTATATATCTATAAACGTGTCTGTCAATCAACACCCTGTCATTACTTCCATCCATATTGCAGATATGAAGCTTTTCCCCGTCTTTATCATCCTGATATAAAATACAATCATTTATAACATAGGGATAATAAACGGCTTTTTCCATAAGAGTTTCTCTGTTCTTTCCGTCAAGGTCACATCTGCAGAAAGTACTGATATTTTCGTCGCTGTCATCCTTAACCTCGCAGAAATATATTTTGTTATCTACTATGAACATAAATAAAAGAACGAAACCGTCTTTAGCTCTAACCAAGGTAGTATCATCGTCGCCGGACAACCTGACTTTTTTAATGGCATAAGTCTTGTCGGCGTGCTTATGACCGAGAAAATATACCCATCCATCTATAATATTAATATAATAAGGGGCATCTAAATTAAGAACACTCTCTTCAGAATTATCCTGTTTGAATTTGCTTAATGCCGCTTTGTTATTAACATATTTATAGCCATAAATCCAAGAACCCGAAAAAGCAAAACGCCCTTTGTTCATATAATTTGACATAAGTGCTGTGTCTTTATTTGAAAACTTAACTTCAACAATACCCTTTGTCGTTTCTTCGGTCGTAGTTTCTGTAGTTGTTTCTGCCGTGGTTTCAGGTTCTTTATTCTTAGTAACTCCACACCCTGCGAAGCTGCTCAGAGCAAACGCTAATGAAAGAATGATTGCCGCAAATTTCTTTAACATTTATAAACCCTCCGGTAATTAATTATCAGCAACCTACAAATGCATATAATTATCACATAATAATATTATTATAACATGTACGCACGCGGATAGCAATAAATTATTGTATTAAAGTAAGTTTAACAGATTCAAAGTCCCAAAATCTTCCCACTAAATGAAAAAGTTAAAAAGTAAAAGAGGATTAACCCACAATTTAGGTTAATCCTCTTTCTGTTTGTATCAATTTTACTGTTTTGGCTTTCTGTTTGGGAAACATCCTTCAAGCCATTCTTTATATTCAGCTACGGATATATCAATCAGTGGACGGTTCCTTTATTGACAATGAAATAAATCACTTTGTGATTAAATCCTTCCTTAACCCGCCGCAGGCGGATTTCACCTGAGCGGAGCGAAGATTTCATCGTGAAACGATTTC
>JAILMJ010000003.1 GCA_024692685.1 Clostridia bacterium | reverse complement strand
CGCAAAACAGTTCACTCTGTTTGGCTTCGGATTTAGCTGTATTATCCGTCACAGTCAATGCCTGCGGTTTATATTCATCGGCACATTTTTTCATAAATGCCGCGTATTCTTCTTTTGAAGAAATCAGCTTTTTTCTGCAATAAAGGCGTGTTTTGGTTCTGCTGATGCGAAATAACAAATTCATTATTAAACATCCTTCTTCATAAATCCAACAGTAAACGGCAGATGTTCAAAGTGGCTCGTTCCAGTCGATACAAATCCATTCTGCAAATACCACTGTTTTAACTGTTCGTTTTTTTCTATGATTCCAATTTTCAGTGTCTTGCCGTTTTGTTGTTTAACCGTTTTTTCGGCAAATTTCAGGAGTTCTCTACCGATTCCACGGTGGCGGTATTTTGGCAGGACGGAAAGATGATCCAGTTCCCAGGTTTCACAGTCAATCTGTTTCAACGAAAAAAACCCTACCGGGATTGAGCCCGAATAATACAGAAACATACGATTCCCAGATTTAAATGAATTCTGCAGTTTATTAAGAGTCATAAACGCCGTATGCCCGGGACAGTTTTCTTTTGTCAGATTAAAATTCTCCGCAACAGTTCCAAAGCTCTTATGTATGATTTCCAACACAACTGGCAGTATGGATTTATCTTGAACGGCAATTATCATAGTATCGTATTTTCCTTTGAGGTTTATGGTAAAATCATATCATATTTACATCCTTCATTCAAGACAAAATGCAAAAGTGATGCATCCGATAACGAAAACGCCAACTCATAAAATAGTACACTATATTTATGATATGGGATTTGATTTTTATTTTTTGTTAAAACTCGACAAAAAATCACACCATAACCACAAATTCAATTTTTTTATTAAACTCATTTTATGTAATAGTAAAATTACGCCGTTTTTTTAAAACGAATTAATGATTTTGTGTTGACATCGATGACTTTATAAACTATAATAACATAGAACAAAAAGGAGGATAACGAAATGAATTTGAAAAGAATTACTATAGGAAACTTTAAAAATTTAGCTGAGACTACCATTGAATTGGATAAAATTATTGCTATTGTCTCTACCAATAATTACGGCAAGTCAAATCTTTTAGAAGGAATTCGCTTTGGCTTTGATTTTATTTGTGCATCTCAAAAGCAACGTTTCAATATGATGTGTTGGACTCGAGGCATCCCTTTAACTCCACAATTGGCAGGAAAAGACTTTCTTTTTGCTGCAGAGTTTGATGACCCAGAATTGGGAGAATATAGATTTGTAAGGTATTCTTTCAAGTTTGCTTGGGTTAACGATAGTGATACTGGTGCAACTATCACTGACGAAAACATTGAAATGCGTAATTCGGAAAGTGTGCGATATACTGCTTTTTTGAAGCGAGACAAAGGGCAATACCGCGCAAGCAAGTCGAAGACAGGCTTTAGAAAAATTACTTTAGCAAAGGATTTACTTGCGATAGATGTTCTATCAGCCATTGACAATATCGATATTTCGAATGTTGTAGCAGATATAAAAAAACTAAGTTACAGAATGTGTGACACTTTGGAACTTGATCAATCATTCAAGTTTAATCCTATTGAATTTGATTTTGGAACAAATACCGCTCTTTCGTTTGATGATGATGATATTCCTCAAGCACTAAGTTTATTGCAGAAAGATCATCCTGAACAGTATGAGCAATTCATTGAAACCATTTATGATCTTTTTCCGGAATTTAACAAAATAGAGTTAAAATCTTATTCATTGAATCTCGAAAAAATGCCACAGTTTCAAGCTGTCGTTGTATCATCTGAAGGAAGTGAGAAACCGGAGAAGGCAGAAATTCCATATCACATAAAAGATGAACTATTTCGCCTAATAATTCATAGTAGTTATTTGAATCAGCCTATTAGTATGGAGTATATGTCCACAGGAACAAAAAGATTGATTTGGTTAATTGCTAATGCCGTATTTGGAAACTGTTACGGAACAAATTTAATAGGCGTTGACGAAATAGAAACGAGTATCCATCCTAAAATGATACGTAGTTTATTGGAGTCTTTGTCAAATATCTTGAAAAATGCAACTATGATGGTAACAAGCCACTCACCATATCTCATTCAATATCTGAAGACAGAGTCAATATATATTGGCGTTCCAAATAATAATGGAATAGCTTGTTTCAAAAAACTTCACAAATCAAAAGTCAAAAATCTCATTAATATTACAAGAGACTTGGAATCATCTGTTGGTGAATATTTATTTGAACTTATGGCTGGCGATGATGATTCCGCCGAAATCCTATCAGTATATTTGGAGGATTAAGGCGTGGAAAAGAGATACAAAAACGGATTTGCTTTTATTTTGGAAGGCGATACCGAAAAAGTTTTTTATTATGCATTCTTAGAACATTTATGTCGAAAACACAATGCAACCATATCAAAAATTGTTGATAAAACCAGCCCAGATATAAGTTACGAATTGCAAATGGGTAATGAAATAGTTCTAATAAAATTCAATACTGTTAATACTATTACTCAGGTTCCTCGAGCCGGTAAATGGTTCAATATTCAATGTGTTAGTAAATACGGATCTAATATTTCATGGTACGTATTTCTTTGCTATGATAAAGACGATTACAAAGAAGATATTAGTAAGTTTCACGAGGGTGATTGGGCTGTCTTACGTAAATCGTTAAAAAAAGCAGAACAAATAGTTGATGTTGCAGCTGCAGCAGATATTGAAGATGTTATGCTTCAAGACATTAATCACATTTGTCATTTTCTCGGCTGTTCTCCTCCTGTAACTCTCATCGGTAAAAAAGGCAAATCAAAAATGAAGAACTTGTTTAAAATGCATGGAATGTATTATCATGAAGGGACAAGAGCAAAAGCCTTAATTAACGCTTTAGATATGGACTTTTTGATTGATAAAAACATTGTTCCCTTGAGAGAAATCGAACGATTACTTTTTAAATGAGTTATAATTTTTCTTGTCAAAAACTTCAACTCATCTTAAAAGTTACCACTATTGCATCGTCATTTTGAAACGAGTTAAACAATATAGCAGGCAAAAGAGAATTCATGTATTTGATTTCATATTGATATATACAACGCTTATTTGTAACGAAAGAAATACTTTATCCGCCTCTGATTTTTGTATAATAATAAGAACGAGGCTATAATATCCTTACCATCATTTTAGACGGTTATTATAGGCGGAAAAATGGCATATAAAGGAGAAGACGTAGTTTTCCTAATTCCTATTGAATGTTTGAAAGATTAAATGAAAAACAGGTGAATAAATGAACGCAGTAATCTATGCTCGATATTCATCCGACAGTCAGCGTGAAGAATCTATAGAGGGCCAGATCAGGGAATGCACTGAATTTGCCGAGAAGAATGATATGGTTATTATCGAGCACTATATCGACCGTGCTTTTTCGGCAAAAACCGATGACAGGCCCGATTTTCAGCGGATGATAAAGGACAGTGAAAAGCATAAATTCGAAATAGTAATTGTATGGAAGCTTGACCGTTTTGCGCGCAACAGATATGACAGCGCAAACAATAAAAGGATTCTCAAGAAAAACGGTGTTAAAGTAGTTTCGGCAACCGAGCAGATTGCAGACGGCTCGGTCGGTATATTGATGGAATCAATCCTTGAAGGTTATGCTGAATTCTATTCTGCCGAACTATCCGAAAAGATACGCAGAGGTCAGACTGAAAACGCGCTGAAGGGCAAAACCAACGGAGGCGGCGTTCCTTTCGGATATGTGCTTGATTCAGAACAGAGACTTGCAATAAATCCCGCAACGGCACCGATAGTTCTTGAAATATTCCAAAGATACGCAAACGGAGAAACCAAAAAGGAGATCGCTGCCGATTTAGCAAACAGAGGAATAAAAACAAAAGCCGGAAACAGTTTTGTTCCGAACAGTTTCAATAAAATACTCTCAAACCGGAAATATATCGGTGAATTCAAATACAAAGATATTGTCTTGCCGGATATTGTTCCGGCGATTGTTCCCGTAGAATTATTTGAAACAGTTCAAAAGCGCCTGGATAAAAATCATCGAGCGCCGGGACGATTCAAAGCAAAAGAAGAATATCTGCTGACTACGAAATTGTTCTGCGGCAAATGTGAGAGCATGATGGTAGGCGAAAGCGGAACCGGGAAATCCGGTGCCAAGCATTATTACTATAAATGCGCAAGCGCAAAGCGTAAACGTGGCTGTGATAAAAAGGCAATCAAAAAGGATTATATTGAAAATCTTGTTGTAAAAGAAACAACCGAAAAAATTCTGCGTGACGATGTCATTGAGCGCATTGCCGACGAGATAATGACTATACAAGGTAAGCCTAATCCAACACTGCTTGTTTTGCAAAAGCAGCTTGATGAGACAGAAAAGGGAATTGAAAACTTTCTTAAAGCAATCCAGCAAGGAATAATAACCGAGTCAACAAAGCAGCGCCTTGATGAACTTGAAAAAGAGAAGGCTGAATTACAGATTGCAATACAAAAAGAGGAACTGTCAAAGTCCCTCTTAACCAAAGACGGTATTATTCAATATATTAACAAATTCAAATACGGCGATAAAGATTCGATAGAGTATAAGAGAAACATCATTGACAATTTTGTGAATGCCGTTTATGTATTTGACGATTACCTGATTATCGTATTCAACTGCAAAGCCGGCACTAAGCGAGTCCGCCTTTCAAAAGCAAGTGAATTAACCGGTTCGGATGTGAACGCCCAGAGTCCACCAGGAAACAGAGCCGTATTAAAAAACGGCTCTGTTATTTTTTAGCAAAAAGCATACTAAGAACGGAATCAGGTTCAAAAGAGAGTTTTATCGGACTTTGAATTTGTTAGACTTATCTCAGAGATTCAGAGAAATCTTAAGGCAACAGCGGCAATATAATAAATCTTATTAACAATATTCATAGAATCACAGGAGGAAAAATTATGTGGGGAGCAATTATAGGCGATATTGTGGGTTCAATTTATGAGTTCGACAATATCAGAACAAAAGAATTCAAGTTGTTTTCATCCGATTGTTTTTTTACGGATGACACGGTAATGACAGTTGCCGTCGCCAAGTCTTTGCTTGACAGCGACGGGGATTACGATGCGTTTGCGAGAAATACGGTTGATAATCTGCATATTTTCGGAAGGAAGTATCCCAACGCAGGGTACGGAGGAAGATTCAGAGTGTGGTTGAATGATGGGGACACATATCCCTATAACAGTTTCGGAAACGGCTCCGCAATGCGTGTGAGCGCCTGCGGATTCGCCGCAAGAACTCTCGAAGAAGCCGTTCAGCTTGCATATAACTCGGCATATTGCACGCATAATCATTTTGAAGGTATCAGGGGCGCGTGCGCTGCGGCTGTTGCGATTTTTCTCGCCGGAAACGGTAAAAGCAAAGAAGAGATAAAAGAATACATCTGCAAATATTATTACGAAATTGATTTCACACTTGACGAAATCAGAGATACATACAGTTTTAACGAAACCTGTCAGGAAACCGTTCCCCAGGCGCTTGAAGCGTTCTTTGAGTCAGATGATTTCGAAGACGCTATCCGCAACGCAATTTCAATCGGAGGCGACAGCGACACGCTTGCCGCTATTACCGGAGGCGTCGCTCAGGCGTATTACGGTATACCTGATGAAATCATCGCGCAAGCGAGAACGTATCTTGATGACTTCCTGCTCGAGACAGTTGACAGGTTTAATGAGAAATATATGAAATAAGATAAGATTTAAAAAATGGTTTTGAGGGAGTTTTATCGGACTATAAATATGTTAGACTTATTTCGGAGGTGAGAAAAATGGGAATATACAGACCGGCAGAAATTTGGCAGATGTCGCTTATAGAAATATCTTACAAGAAACATATTTCATTTAAAACACAGTTTGAAATATCCGAACGAATAAACTCTCATAGCAAAGATAAGCGAGAAGAATACGCAAAAATGTTTTACACGATTGTTTCGGAAAGCAATTCTGATGAAGAAATACAAGAAAAGCTGAAAAAGTTTGATATTAAATTTGAACTGACAGAATCTCAAATTGAAGCTTTAGATAGATTTGAATCAATGGCTTCACATGATATCTTTGATGAAGAAGAATACTTGAAAATTATAAAAGAAATCGGCATTAATCGATTCTTTCCCGAAACGCGAAAATATGGCAATACTTTACTTAAAATAGCACTTCGTTTCGAACAAGAGGAATTGATAAAACTTCTTTTAGAAAATGGCGCTGACCCTAATCAACGCAGTCTTTTTGATGATCCACCTCTTTGGGATTTGATGTATTGTGATGACAAGCCTGAATACGGACTCAGAGTTACCAGAATGCTTCTTGAACACGGCGCTGATCCTAATGCCGAATGGGATAGAGAGACTTTATACAACTATGCCGATTGTAGAGTTGCTGCGGATTTAATCAATTCTCAAGAAGAATTTGATTATAATACAGCATTTACAGATCTTCTGGAAGAGTTCGGCGGAAAAATCCTCTTGAAGACTGAATAGATAATCCTATAAAAGGCAGGTGAGATAATGGCATACAGTGAACTTATAAAAAACTTCGATAAAATCCGTGACTACATGCGCGATTTCTATGTTTACGGATTCAGGAGCAGAAGCGAATTTGATAAAAAGAGCGCGCGCTCTTATGATAATGAGCGCCGCAGGATAGAGAGCTGGCTCGGCGACTATATGGGATTTCGTCAGACCGAGGACGGCAAGAATGTCTTTATCTCAATTGACAGCCGCCTTTCGCGCCACAATCCTCTTTTCAGAGCGTGGAAGACCAAGAGCTTCACGGATGGCGACATAACCCTGCATTTCATTATCTTTGACATTCTCTGTGATCCCGAAACCGAGTTGACGGTCGGCGAAATCTGCGACTGCATTGCCGATGATTATCTCGCCGGGTTTGACGAGCCGCTGAGCTTTGATGAATCCACTGTGCGCAAAAAGCTGAAGGAATATATCGGCGAGGGAATTATCCGAAGTCGCAAGGAAGGCAGAAATGTTTATTACAGCCGCGTGCCCGATGCCTATCTTGAATGTACCGATGCTCTGAATTTCTTCTCGGAAGTCGCTCCCTGCGGAGTTATCGGCTCGTTTATGCTCGATAAGGTTGAGCCCGAGGATGAGTTATTCACCTTCAAGCATCACTATATCACCCAGACTCTCGACAGCGAGATAATCTGCAATCTCTTTGATGCGATGCATAAGAAGGCGCAGATGAAGGTGACGAATATCTCTCAGCGCACCGGGGAGCTTAAGGAATTCAACATTGTTCCACTTCTCATTCTCGTCAGCGCGCAGAACGGCAGGCAGCATATAATGGCCTATAATATTGACAGGAACAGCATCTTTACCCTGCGTATCGACTATATAAAATTGGCTGAAATTGGAGACGAATTTCCGCAGTATGATCGTCTGCGCAAATGGGCGGACAGAATCCGGGCAAATCTCTGGGGTGTCAGCGCGCATAAAAATAGAAACGAAGACAAAGAGCATATCGAGTTCACCCTCTTTTATGACGATAACGAGAAGCACATTCCGCTTCGTCTTGAGAGGGAGAAACGCTGCGGCAAGGTTGAAATCCTTGATGATCATCATTGCAAATTCACGGCTGATGTTTTTGACAGCAACGAGCTGCTGCCCTGGATGCGCACTTTCATCTGCCGCATCACTCAGCTTAAGATGACAAACAGCGTGGCGGAAGAAATATTCAGAAAAGACCTCGAAACGATGTATCGCCTCTATGAAATCGGAGGTGATGAAGAATGATATTCAGCGAATTATATAATGTATATTACAATGCCGTTGCAAAGATTCTGTCTCTCGCGGTTGAAGGCGCTCTCGATGAAAAGAGCATGAACGAAGCTGTGGAGAAAGCTGCATTCGGCGAGAGCTTTATGACCATTATCCCCGCGCTTAAGGAGCAGAGATGGCAGCTGCTGAATTCCGATTATTCCACTCCGCTTATGAATAAGCCCACAATGCCGCTGACGAATTTGCAGAAGCGCTGGCTCAAGGCAATTTCACTCGACAGACGCATAAAACTCTTTGACCTGGATTTTTCCGGTCTCGAGGATGTTGAGCCGCTCTTTACGGATGAAGATTATGTCATATATGATAAATATAACGACGGCGATGATTTTGAGGATGAGCAGTATATAGCGAATTTTCGCCTGATTCTTGATTCAATAAGAAACGGCTATCCGCTGAAAATCGCGATCGACAACCGTAACGGCAAGCGGGTGACAATGAACATCCTCGCTTCCTCGCTCGAATATTCGGAAAAGGACGATAAATTCCGTATCATCACCAAGGATTCGGGCAGAGCGATAATCAACCTTGGCAGAATCATCTCGTGCGAAAGGTATGACGGCAACAGAGTCCGGGAGGATAATCGGGAAAGAAATCACAGAAAAAAGCTTGTCTTTGATGTTACGGATGAGAGAAACGCCCTTGAGAGGGCAATGCTCCACTTTGCTCATTTTGACAAGGAAACAGAGAGAACCGGTGACAATTTATACCGTGTTACCCTGATTTATGATAAGGATGACGAAACCGAGCTGGTTGTCAGAATTCTCTCATTCGGACCGAAAATCAAGGTAATTGAGCCTGAAAACTTCATAAATCTGATTAAAGACAGGTTAAAAAGACAGAAAAGTTGCGAATTATGATGAAAAAATATCAGTTCGCAACTTTTTTTCCGTGATAAATGAGATTCGTGATGGTAAGATTTGATTGCAGATGAGGCCCAACGGCAATCGGAGCCCATTAAGCCTCATCTGTCCGCGGCGGAAAGCAGTGTCGCGGGAACTTCCTTGCGAAAGATGCAGACAGCATATTTTTTCTATTCCTCCTTGAGAGGAGCTGATTACCGTTAATCAGCCGCCGTTCCGGCTACAACAGAAGAAAAGCATCTTGAAGGGCTTTGCTCATTTATGAGAAAGCGCTGAACTTTATCATTTCGCCTCTTTCGGGAGCTACGCCTGAATGCGGATATGAATAAGCTAGGCGTGTTGAGGAAGCTTATGTAAGGAAGCTCAGTTTAAAGGCACAAACAGCGATTTTGGAAATTCCTTGTCAGGTAAGTTTTGACCCCGATTGTGCCTTGTGCCGGAGAGAACGGGGAGTATTTTGCAATGGCTTCGTTGAAGCAAATTGCGCCTCGGTAATCCGGCAAAGGCAGAGTAGAAGGTAACGCTGCTCTGCGGCGCTTCATGTGTGAATACCCGTATGCTGAGAACGTCCGGCCCTTCCGGAGGTTACACCGGTTTTTCCGAGAGCGTTTAGACAGTTTACGGGTCTATCGGCAGAGGAGCGCAATAAAGGTGCGAACAGCAATTGAAATGATTAATAACCCGACAGAATTATACTGTTTCAAATCAAACCGCACCTTGTTTTTTTGTTGACGGCATTTGTTTTCCTTAATTGTTTTCAATGGAACTGACGGCTTTGCCGAATATGCCCGGGATTCCTGGCGGTTAAACCGGATTTGCTGGGACTGATTTCCGAAAACGAGTCCGGAGAATAATGCTAAAAGCACAGACAGCAACACTTTATATTTAATCATTAACAGAGAAGATTAATGTGCTTTGTGTCAATCATTAAATGAAGAATAACAGGAGGAAAAGTATTATGCTTAAATCACTTAAAAATGAAATGAATAAAACACGCACTGAAAACGGGGCGCTTACTTACAGAAGCACCGGCTCCGAATGCCTTGACCTTTTTGCATCAATAGGAGCTATCCGCCGCAATACCGATGAAGATATAATCAACCGCTTTATCCGGGCTTTTACTGAAAACCCCGATATTGCGATGAAAATACTTTTCTTCGGCAGAGATGTGCGCGGCGGTCTTGGTGAACGCCGCGTTTTTCGTACCGTTCTCGCGTGGCTTGCGGAAAACGAGCCCGAAACTCTGAAGAAGAACATCCCGTATATTGCCGAATACGGCAGATGGGATGATGTTGTGTCTCTTGTGGGCACAAGCTGCGCCGATGACGCTCTTCGCCTTATAAAAGAGCAGCTCGGCAGGGATACGGAAGCATTGAAATCGGGCAAAGAGGTTTCTCTGCTCGCGAAGTGGCTTCCGTCCGTGAACGCCTCAAACGAACGCACGGTTTATTTCGGCAAAACAATAGCCCGCGAATTGGGTATGAACGATGCTCAGTATCGCAAAACGCTGGTTTCCCTCAGGGCGAGAATCAGAATAATCGAGAATAACCTTCGCGAGAAGGATTATACCTTTGACTATTCAAAACAGCCCTCAAAGGCAATGTTCAAATACCGCGCGGCATTCAGCAGGAATGATGGCGAAAGATACAGAGAGTTTCTCAGTAAGGTTGAGAGAGGCGAAGCAACCCTTCACGCAGGCACGCTCGCTCCCTATGAGCTGGTTGAGCCGTATGTCAATGACAGATTCTGGGAAGGTGAAACAGGCTTTATGAGAGCTATAACCGATGAGGAAAAAGCGTCTCTCAACGCAACCTGGAATTCTCTTCCGGATTACTGCAATGACGAAAATGCCCTTGCGGTTATTGACACATCCGGTTCTATGTATTGGGATGCAAGCCCTCTTCCGGCGGCGGTCGCTCTCTCGCTCGGTCTGTATTTTGCCGAGCATAACAAAGGCGCGTTCGCAAACCATTTCATTGAATTCTCGGCTCATCCCGAACTCATTGAAATAAAGGGCGAAACCTTCGCAGACAAGCTCCGCTATGTCTGCACATTCAATAAAGCTGCCAACACAAATGTTGACGCGGTCTTTGACCTTATTCTAAATACCGCAGTCAATAATAAGGTTCCTCAGAGCGAGATGCCTTCAACACTTTATCTTATCTCCGATATGGAATTCGATCAGTGTGTCGGAGGAGCAACCATTTCAAATTTTGAGAGAGCCAAGGCAAAATTCAATGCTCACGGCTATGAATTGCCCAGAATAGTTTTCTGGAATGTTGCGAGCCGTCACGGCCATCAGCCCGTGCGTATGGATGAGAGAGGAGTTGCGCTTGTTTCTGGCTGCACCCCTAAACTCTTTGATATGGTGATGAATGGCGAAATCTCGCCGTATAAAATGATGATGGAAGTCGTCAACAGCGAAAGATATAAAATAATAGCGGCGTAACGGAATACGCCGCTTGAAAGGAGAATTGAAATGTTCACTATAAGCGGCGATTTCAGCACCGCAAAAGTTTTTATAGATAAAATAGATGACACTGCCATGGAGCAGATCAAAACCCTCTGTGACCAGAGCTTCACAGAGGGCTGTAAAATAAGAATCATGCCCGATGCTCACGCCGGCGCGGGCTGTGTAATCGGTTTCACCGCTGATCTCGGCGACAAGGTTATCCCTAATATAGTAGGCGTTGATATCGGCTGCGGAATGCTCACTGTAATGCTGGGTGATGTCGATATAGACTATGATAAGCTTGACGGCATTATCCGCGCGGGTATTCCCTCGGGCCACGATGTTCATCCCGGCAGAATCACAAGATTCCCCGCTCTTCAGGATATGGTATGCTACCGTGAGCTCAGGGATGTGAAAAGACTTGAGCGCAGTATCGGCACTCTTGGCGGCGGCAATCACTTTATTGAGATTGACACCGATGACAACGGATGCAAATACCTTGTTATTCACTCCGGCTCGAGAAATCTCGGCAAACAGGTAGCTGAGCTCTATCAGAAGCTCGCCTATGATATTCACAGAGGCATGGATAAGCTCTTTGAGAAACAGCAGCAGATTATCGATGAATACAAGGCGGCGGGCAGACGCACCGAGATTCAGGCGGCGCTTAAGGAACTCAAGCGCAATTACAAGCTCGCTGAGCCTCCCATACCCAAAAGCCTCTGCTACCTCGAGGGTAAATACAGAGACGATTATCTTCACGATATGAAAATCTGCCAGGAGTTTGCCGTTAAAAACAGATATATGATGGCAAAAACTATCCTTAACGCGCTCTTTGACAAAGATGTTGAGGATTTCGGATACTTTGAGACCATCCATAACTACATTGACCACAGGAGTAATATAATCAGGAAGGGCGCGGTCTCCGCTAAAGAGGGCGAGATGCTGCTCATCCCCATCAATATGCGCGACGGCTCGCTCATCTGCGTGGGAAAAGGTAATGAGGACTGGAACTGCTCCGCTCCCCACGGAGCCGGCAGACTCTATTCCAGAACCCAGGCAAAGGAGAGATTCACAGTTGAGGAATTTGCCGAGAGCATGAAAGGCGTTTACACTACATGCGTAAACAGAAAGACTCTTGACGAGAGCCCTATGGCTTACAAAACCATGGATGATATAGTCAACAACATCTCTCCCACTGCGGATATAATCAAAATTATCAAGCCGCTTTATAATTTCAAAGCAGCGGAGTGAAAGTCCGTATTTTTGGACCGGGTTTAATTTAGACTATTAATCGGAGGTGTAAAAAATGGGTTGCAAGTTGATAGTTTTCAACACCAAAGGACGAACTAAATCAGCTCGGATTGTTAAATGGGCCACATGGTATTTTAATGATGACATAAACAATGGAGATATTGGCATAGATAAAAAGAAACTTTTTAGCGCATTTGACACAGAAAAAATAAAATCAGAAATAGAGGCATCTTTAGGCAATAAATGCAGAGTTCCGATTCGTAATTATTCACTTTGCGAGCCTTATTTAGAGGTCTTCACTTCAATTGACAATGCATATGAGGTGTTTTCAGCTGTTCAGCGGATAACAGAAAAAAATGATTTGGTCCTTTTTAATTGTCTTACAAAGAAATGTTACTTTAAAGATAATCAGGATATCAGAAGTATTTCTGAAATGAAAGTGCGTTCCCGAGATATAAGGATAGCAATAAGCAAGGAAGTTGACTCTTTAAAGGCAATAAGAAAAATCAACGAATACTATGATCCGTATTGGGAGGTTGCAGAAGAAGACTTTGTTGTAACCATCCTTAGAAAAATCAAAGGCGTTTCGTTTGAGGAAAGAGTAAAAGCTTTTTATGAACGCCTGCTTAAAAACATAAACAGCGATGAAAAACTATATTGTGAAGACAATTGTTTTGTTATTTCAAGAGATTTGTGGAAAATCAGATTTTGTTTTGAAGGATATAATAAGCATTCAAATAAAATTGGATTCATTAAGGATGGAATTGCAAAATCCGAGGTTCTGCATAGGATGAGTGGATATGAATCTTTTTGCTATTTAAATAAACATAACGAACTTGATTCAAAAGAGATTTTTGACAGGCTGAATATTTATGAAATGCAGGTTAATTATCCCAACCCTTGTGACAGACTTGCGGCGAGCATAAAAATATCAAAGAGGTTATTTAAAAGCCCGTTTGATATTAAATATTCAATTGATAAAGGCTATTTCAGCAGATACGGAAACATTGATTTTGAATTTATAGATACTTTTTGGAAAGACGAACGTTCTTATTATTCAGTTCTTTCGTTTAGTGAAGAAACCGCATCATTTATTCTGCCGATTATCGCAGATGTATATCCATATATTTATGACAGATATTATGATGACAGTATTCTTTCCTATGAAATGATTGAAGAAATAATCAATAGAATCAAAGAGGTAAAAAAGATGATTTTGGATGATCATTCATCTCCGGAATTATCAAAATATCTTAAATGGTTTGAGTTTTGGGATCTTTATTCCGAAGAACAGAAACACAGTGTATACGGTGAAGAAAACCCGACTGAATTTGTGTATGAACACAGAAAACAGATACTTGAATTATATAACATATTTATTGATTGGCTGAATCAGCAAATGGAAAGGTATAATACAGAAGAAAGTATGCTGCGAATAAGAGGAATGTGATTAAATGAATCTTCAAAAAAGAGAATCATCTGTTGATTTGATTTTTAAAAATACGGATTATTGGGAAGGCTTTGAATTTACGTTTTGCGGCGAGAAACATAAATTTGTATCGAGCCTGCTTGTCGGAGACTCACTCGGACATATCATTGATGAGCTGTATTATATGTGTATTGAAATCATCGATGAATCTCACAATGGATTCCCATTGAAGACCGCTCACAATAATCCCGATGATACCAATCAAATTACAGACCTGTATGTTTATTTGCGGTTTGATCCTGAAGGTGAAGATACATATCTTAGCCTTCACAGAGATATTTACAAAAATAATGACTTTTCAATAGATGTGGATATCGAATATTTCAATGAAGAAAGATTCAGATACAAAGTATCATATTTTGATTTGTGTTATGCTGCAGCAAAAGCAGCAACAAAGGTTATCAAAGGAAGGGGATTTACAGGATTTCATTATGATACGGAATCGGACAGAATAGATATTCATCATTTTCTGAATGTGAAACATCTCGGCATATTCAAAAAGCCGCTTTCTCCGTATCATGATAAAGATTATCATACAAAGCACACCGAAACGGCTTCTCTTGAGGACGAAATTGAGTTGCTTATGTTTGATATGTAGCATCGTCTGATTCACGACTCCCGCCGGGACAAATAAAAAAGGCCGGTATCTGTCTGCAAACCGGCAGGCGGGTTAAGTCGTGTTTCCTCAGCTCACAGCCGCTTGCTTCGAGCAAGTCTTGAACGGCTGTGAGCTTTGCTGTTCGGTAAAGCATTAAAGTGCAATTTCCGGTAATCCAAAGTGCAAAAATTGCACATGGGAACGTCTTTCTGCATATTTTTAAGAAATTATGTGCAGTAAACCACCTGAATCAATTGCTGTTTTCACCGCATTCTTTGTACGCATTATCTGTTTGTCAATCAACCAAAGTTCCCGGTATTTGGCCTGAGTGTATTGACCTTCACGGTATATTTGATATAATGATTGTATCCACAAAAAAGGGACGGAGATGAGCGTTATGAAAAAAGCCAAGGACCCCGCCAAGATTGAGAAAGAGATAGCAAAAAGACAGAAACAGCTTGATAAAAGGGAAGGCAAAAGCTACTATTATTATCTGTTCTTCATAATCGGCATAGTTTACATCACCGATGAAGTTGCCTCCGCGATAGCGTCTTTTATGCAGCAGGATATCGCTAAGGATATTGCTTCCCTGGAAACCCTCAATAAAATAACGCTTCTGTCATTTCCGCTTATGGCGCTGGGCGTAATCTATAAACCACTTGCTGACAGATTCGGCAGAAAACCCTTCCTTATCCTCAATACCTTCGGAATGTGTATGGGTCTTATGATTGTCTATCTGACTCATAATCTTGCCGGATATATCGCGGGCACCGTTCTTACTCAGTTTTTCATCACCCACGATATGCAGGTTGTCTACATAATGGAATCGGCTCCCGACAAGCACAGGGCTAAGATTTACTCGTCCATAAAATGCGTGGCCATGCTGGGTGTTACCCTTATTCCTCTTCTGAGAAAAACTATGATGCACAGCACCTCCGAGTGGAGAAATGTTTTCCTTGTACCGGCTCTTATGGGAATTGCCGTCAGCGCAATAGCTGTCTTCCTCGCAAAGGAAACAGACGCGTTCAACATCGCCAGAATAAATGAACTCAAGGGAATTGCCAAGACAGAAGAGGGCAATTCAAGCGGCGGAGGAATAATCAACGCTCTGAAATTCGGCTTCAGACACAAACAGACAAAATGGCTGTTTCTCGCTCTCGTATTCTGTGAGACCGGATTCGTTTTCACTCTCGACTACCAGTCCATAATGACATTCGGCTTTGTGAAAAACGCAATGGCTCAGGGTCTCTTCACGGATTTTGAAAAGGCAAGCGAGAGCATTCTCATGAATGAAATCACCACCGCGCTCTTCTTTTATCCCATAGGCTGTGCCATCAGTCAGCTCATCCCCGGATTTATTTCCGACAAAAAAGGAAGAAGATACTCGGCAATAGCCATGTCCGCTTCTGCGGTTGTGCTCTTTCTGGGCTTCTGGCTCGGAGCCGAAAAGGGACTTCCTCCACAGATAGTGGGCTTTCTCTGCGGCGGCAGCGTAGGCACATTCTGGGCCAATATCGACACCATTTCGCTTATGGCCGGCGAATCCACCCCCACGGAACTCCGTTCGTCTATGCTTTCGGCAATTTATCTGCCTTTGGGTCTGGGAATCGGATTCTCCTTCGGCATGTCCTTCCTGTTTATGCAGCTTTTCAGTGAACAGGCAATCGGCATTATTTCCCTGTGCCTCACGATACCCGGTCTCATAGCAGACTTCTTCATACTGTCATTGAGAGTTAAGGAAACCGCCGGAGTCGATCTTAAGGAAATCAGCGGTTCCGAATTTGACTGACGGCTTGCCGGATTCATATAAAGAATCTTATGAAAACTGAAAATACGCATTGAAAATTGCCCCGCAGGCAGGTTCTGCGGGGCAAAAATTTTGCCGGGAATCAATTGCGGTTTTTACTTTGGTTTTGCCGTAAAAACATTTCTTTTTTGAGCGGATTGACAGGCTGTAAGTCCGATAATTATGGCAAAAAAGGTTCCGGGCACAAAACTATGTCCGGAACCTATCTTTAATGTATCGGCTTTTCTCAGAATTTAACCGTCACTTCTCTCCACTTGAACATATTGAAGAGGAAGTTGGCAAAGAACGAAATCAGTCTGCTGAAGAAATTGGATTCAACTTTAACGGTCAGCGTTGATGAGTCAAGAATCTTACCATCCTTTACGACTTCGATTAAAACATCCTTTGTTGCTTTGAGCTGACCTATTTCCATTGAGTAGGTGTTTTTATTTACATCTGCTTCTTTTCCGTCAATGATTACCTTTGCATCAGACGGAATATCATTGAGAGTGACGCTTACTGTAACGATTGTTTTGTAAGCCGCTGTTTTCTCTTTGAAACTTGACGGAAGCCTGTATTCCGGTTCAGTATTCTGACCGGGATCGGTGCTCAGTTTCGTTCCGTCTGCTTTCCTTGTTTCTCCCTTTTCTCCGCAGTTTTTACACACTTCGGTTTCTGTGCCGTCAGCTTCTGAGGTTGCATCGTTATTGTATTTCCACTCAAAGCTGTGACCGTTAAGCGAGCATGTTGCCTCGTTAAATGAAATATTATTTACAGGATTGCCGCTTTCATCCGTTTCATCAATAATATAAATGCTGAAATGGTCGGCATAGAATACAAGGTAGCCGTCTTCAAATGTGGGAGTATACTTTGTTTGCACATTGTTTTCGTTTACTCTGTATATGGTGACATATCTGTTCGTATAGCCTTGGTTTTCCCACGGAATCATAATTTTGACCGAACTTCCCTCGGCAGGCTGGATTATGGTGCCGCTCTTTTCGAGAGTAAGGTCAACAATATATGTCCTTCCGTAGCGTCTTTCGACTGTGCTGAATTCAAGGGTGTGACGCTCGCTGGCTCCGCAGGTCTCACAAACCAGGGTATCTGTCAATGCATTTCCCGAAATGTTCTCAACAACTGCACTGAAATTGTGAACTGCTGCAGGCTGCTTTTCTTCACTGATCTCGCCGCAAGAGCAGGTGCTGACTATTGTCAGCCCTTCTGTGCATGTTCCGTAGAATCCGGTTTGCTTAAACGAATGAACATGTTTGGGCTTGTAAACCGCCGTAAATGTGACATTTCTCGCCGGCATAACTGCAGGAATTGAGGGTGAGAAGAATGCAAAGTCGAATCCCTCTTTTTCAGGTACTTCGGGCTCATTTATCCTCTGCCCGAAATAATATGTTTCATGTGAAAGATTGCCGTCAATATTCCAGGTTACGGTGTAAGGGTCGGTAACTATTTCATCCGCCTCAAACTCGGCATAGTTGCCGGTTATTACCGTTCCTTCGGGAATATTCCAGGCAGCAAACTCACTGACAGGGGCTACAACTTCATCTCCGATATCGCCCTCCGATACGGTATAAATCTCACCGTTGAGTTTGAATACAACTATATTTCTGTCAGAGTTAAGTGTAACTGCTTCCGGCTTATCGAAGGTGCCGACGGTTTCATCCTGGACTTCGATATAAGCGTCATCGGTATTGGTTTCATAACTGCCGGCCTGTGTCTCAATCAGGGATGCGTTAAATGTTACTGATGCTCTGTATACGGTCGCGCCGTTTTCAACTGTTCTGATTACGGGTACCTTGTTGACTCTGACTGTGGTTGTGCCGTCTTCATTTCTTATAACGGAGATGTCATCATCTGAAATACCGTATTCATCTTTGAGAGAAGCTCTGAATGCGTTCTCCTGTTCCATTGTCATAACGAAATCGGAAGAAAGAGTATCAACAATGTTGCATCTCTTGAAAATAAGATTTTTGTAAACCGTTGACCGGAGTATTTTTGTGAATATGTCTCCGAGCCTTGAGGTGTCCGTAACAGGCATATAGTAGCCATCGTTGGTTTTTGACCCATAGTTACTCATCGAACTTGAATCCGGATAATTTGATGAAACTATGTTGAGAAAACGATTGAAATCAAAGGATATGAATTCTTCATTCCCGAAACCGTTTGTCCTTGTTTTAACTCCGTCTTCATCATTTGTGAACGAAGCATTTTCATCGGCGTATGCCGAAACACCGACAGTATACAGTTTCACTCCGGATTTTTTCAGATTTTTTGCATAGGTAACCGCAATGGGTGCCGAAGCATTGATCTCTGATTTAACTTCGCTTCCGACAGTCGGAGTGCCGTCGGTAATGAGAATAACGACTTTTTCTCTGTCAGCTCCGTTGTTCTGGGCCAGAATGCTTTCGGCCATTTTCAGACCGCAATGTGTGCAGGTGGCTCCGCTTGCGGTGAATCCGTTTACAGCGTTGATAATTGCTTGGTTCGGCCCTGTGATGTTGCCCGGTGACATAAAGGCTTTATCATAATGTGAACTTGCTTCGGGATATGATACAAATCCTCCGTCCTGAGTGAGAACAAGGCCTGTGTTTTCCCATTTCTGATTTGCATATTTTTCCGATCCGCTTGCAAACGAAACAAGAGCGACTCTGTGGTCGGCGCCGCTTGCTACGGCGTTTGAGTTAAGATCCTTTATGAAGTCAACCGTGCATTTTTTCAATGCCTCGAGTTTTGTCGTTGATGTATCACTTCCGAGCGGGTCGTTCATTGAACCGGAAAGGTCAAGCACAAGCACTACATCAACCGGTTTGGTTGATGATGATTCCATCTTTATGACTCTGGATGCCGCCGACGCCGAAAGGGTTATTGACGCAACCTTTCCGTCAAAGGAATTGACAGTCTTTTCGGTAATTACTTCGGAATTGTCGTTGGGATCTATTGGTGTGTAAATAGCCTTGACGGTAATATCCGAGTTGCCGGGTACATATTCTTCCCAGACACCTTCGTAATTATCCCTCTCAGGAACCGCAGGCTCATCTATTGTTAACGCTCCATACGGGAAGGGGACTTTATCAACAACAGTATAACTCCCGTCATCGTTAACCGTTACAAAAGTGGCAGTATAATAAATCATATTGAAACTGCCTGTAATTTCGATATTGCATGCGGGCATCGTTTCCGGTATTGCCGACCATCCGCTGAAGATATAGCCGTCCTTTTCAGGCTCCTGTCTTGCAGTGAGAGGCGCTCCAAATT
The DNA here is from genome assembly GCA_024692685.1 of Clostridia bacterium. GTDB lineage: Bacteria > Bacillota > Clostridia > Oscillospirales > Acutalibacteraceae > CAG-177. Next base: position 5,216 of record JAILMJ010000003.1, on the reverse strand, counting down.
CAACAGTATCAACCTCGCCGTACTGGACGCCGTCAACCTTGTATGTTACAGTGTAGCTTTTAACGGTCGAAGTCGCATTCGCAACGACATTACCCGCGGGCATTTTACCGTCAACAAGTGTGGGTGTAAATGCCCAGTCTGAAACAGTATAGCCTTCTTTGACCGCATTGGGTCTGACAGTCACTTCACTGCCGTAAGTGAAGGTATCAACCGCGCTTTCATAAGGCGTTGCGAAATACTCAACGCCGTCAAGCTTATATGTGACTGAATACTCGTTGACAGTCCACTTTGCCGTGATTGTCATATCTTCATCAGGCATTGTATCGGGAATATCCGTATCCCAGCCGTCAAATGTACAGCCCTCTTTTTCCGGGTCGGCGGGTTTGGTGATTTCAGTTCCGTAATCCTGTGTGATGGGGTCAATCTCCGTGCCGCCGTCTGTATCAAAGGCGATGGTGTGTGAATTAACGGAAAATGTTCCCTCGATTACGATGTCGTGCGCGGGCATGGTTTCCGGAATATCCGACCAGCCGCTGAAGGTATATCCGGTCTTGGCGGGCGCTTCTCTTGCAGTGAGAGGCGCTTCATATTTAACAGTATCGACCTCACCGTACTGCTCGCCGTCTACCTTGTATGTTACAGTGTAGCTGTTAACGGTCGAAGTCGCATTCGCGACAACATCGCCTGCGGGCATTTTGCCGTCAACAAGCGCGGGTGTAAATGCCCAGTCTGAAACAGTGTATCCTTCTTTGACCGCTTTTTCTCTTACGGTTACTTCACTGCCGTAAGTGAAGGTATCAACCGCACTCTCATAAGGCGTTGCGAAATAGTCAACACCGTCAAGCTTATATGTGATTTTGTATTCGTTTGCCGACCACAGAGCGGTGATTGTCATATCCTTCGCAGGCATTGTATCGGGAATATCCGTATCCCAGCCGCCGAATGAGTAGCCTGTGAATTCGGGATTTGCCACTTCTTCAATCTCCGTGCCGTAATCTGCGGTTATTGTCTTGTATACGGCATTGTCATTTACTTCGCCGTATTTGAAGGTGATTGTGTAACTGTTAATGCTCCATACCGCGATATATTCAATATCTCTGTCCGGGACAGTTTCTTCTACGTCAACAACTGTTTCGCCGTCCTCGCTCCAGCCTTCAAAAGTGTAACCTTCTTTTTCGGGATCGGCGGGTTTGACTATATCATCGCCGTAGTAAAGCTCATCGGTTGTTGTGTTTGTTCCGTCATTGAATGAGATGTTGTGCCGGTTTCTGTCAAGATATACTTTGAGCACAAGCGAACTGTCTGCGGCGATAACGCCTTCAAGCTCGCTCTTGTCTGTATTGAGTGAGAATCCTTCAGGCACGGTGTATTCCGCAGTTGCGGTTTCGCCTGTTGTACCGGTAAATCCTTTGCTTGTCTTGTCATACTCGCCGCTGAGATTCATTGTATATGTTTCAATAACATACTTTGTATTGGTTGCAGCGGAGAATGAACCATTCAAAACGAGATTTTCGGCAGGCATCTTTTCGGGCTCATCCTTATCCCAACCCGAGAATACATAACCCTGCTTTTCAGGTGCTGCAAGTTTTGTTACATCGGCGTTAAACTCATATGTCTTTTCATCATAGAGTTTGCCGTCAACGTTATATGTGATTTTGTAGCTGTTGACATAGTATGTTACGGTTACAGTCTTGCCTTCTGTGCTGTCCATAGTTCCTTCAACCATATCGGTATCTGGAGTATATCCGGTAACAGCGGGCGTTTCAACGCTGTATCCTGCGCCGTATGTCACCAGCTCAGTATGTGCCTCGGGCGCGTCTGAGCCATCGTTCATCACATAATTAACTGTCAGAGTGTATTTGTTTACTGTGGAAATCGCATTTGCCACTACATCGCCCGCGGGCATTTTGCCGTCAACAAGCGCGGGTGTAAATGCCCAGTCCGAAACAGTGTATCCTTCTTTGACCGCTTTTTCTCTTACGGTTATTTCACTGCCGTAAGTGAAGGTATCAACCGCGCTCTCATAAGGCGTTGCAAAATACTCAACGCCATCAAGTTTGTATGTTACCGTATATTCTTTTGCTGTCCAAAGTGCTGTTGCGGTAATATCGTAAGGAACATTGGTATCGGAGGCCGAAACCGTAACAGTATTGTTGTCTGAATCAGTATAGGTATATGCCCAGCCTTCAAAAGAATTGCCTTCTTTTTCAGGATTTGCGGGCTTGTTGGTATCAACAGTATCGGTGTACTTACGGCTTACTGTTACATCATCGGTGCTTTCGTCAATCTTACCGCCGTCAAGCTTGTAAGTGACAGTATACTGTTTTTCAGACCAGACTGCAATATATTCAATATCTCCGTCGGGAACGGTTTTCGCAACATCAACAACCGTTTCACCGTCTTCGCTCCAGCCTATGAAATCATATCCCTCTTTCGTCGGGTCATCGGGCTTGATTATATCGTCGCCGTAAACGTATTCGTCAACAGTTTTTTCTCCGTCAACATTCCATGTTACGGTGTGGGGCTTGGGTGAATACTTCACTGTTACCGCGACATCGCCGACACCCATTGTACCTTCAACTGCCGCAACATCGGGTGTGTAGCCGGTGACCTCGGGCGAGGTGACGCTGTAATCTTTACCATATTCAACTGCCTGTGAATATGCCTCTGGTGCAAGCTCATCCTTACCGTCGCTCATTTCATAAGTGACAGTCAGATTGTAACTGTTAATGATTGATGTTGCGTTCGCGACGACATTACCTGCGGGCATTTTACCGTCTATAAGCGCGGGTGTAAATGCCCAGTCTGAAACAGTATATCCTTCTTTGACCGCTTTTTCTCTGACAGGGACGGTTTCTCCGTAATTAAACTTATCAACCGCGCTTTCATAAGGCGTTGCGAAATAATCGGCACCGTCAAGCTTGTATGTAACTGAATACTCGTTGATTATCCACAGTGCCGTGATTGTCATATCTTCATCAGGCATTGTATCGGGAATATCCGTATCCCAGCCGTCAAATGTACAGCCCTCTTTTTCCGGATCGGCGGGTTTGGTGATTTCAGTTCCGTAATCCTGTGTGATGGGGTCAATTTCCGTGCCGCCGTCTGTATCAAAGGTGATGGTGTGTGAATTTATTGTGCCGATATCCGTCCTCAGCGAAGGCCGGATTCCCGCATATGTGCATGTTACGCCTACTTTACTGTTTCGACTGACAGCTCCGTCATAACCCACTATATCGGATATGCTTGAACTTTCGCCTCCTGTTCGCAGTCTCCAATATGAAGAACTGTCTCCTGAAGGTGTTGTATAGGTTGAGCCGATATAAGAATTCGGCCAAAGAACCTGGCATTTTGCATAGTCAGAACCTGCGGCAATCCTTTTTGCATCGGCTTCATTTTCAGAGGCAAATCCATAATCCGGGTTAAGAACTTCGTCATATGAAAGCAGGAAAATCTTGTCGTTTGTTGTTTCACTGTCATATGTTGACGTCGCTCCGAAGCAGTCAAGCTGACTTGTTATTATTTTTTTCTGCTGCGAAGATGAAAATGCCGTATTTAAGAAGTCCTCATTCAACCATGCTCTGATGAAACTCGATGAATAATCATTCGCATAGTTTGAATAATCTGTTCCGTTATAGAATTCGAAAGAGAATTCGCCCTTTTCATAATAAATCTGTGTATATGGCTGTGAATCGATTATGTTTTCGCAAAGCAAAAGCCCTGTGTCATAGTCAAGTACACGCCATACAAGGGGATCATACCTGAACCAGTAAACTGCGTCGGTGTCATACCCGTTATATTGCTGATATGGCGAATTGGCGGAATATGAGAATTCCGGAGTGTTGGTGGTCACACTTGGCCTGTATTCAGAGAAAGTGACGGCCCGGTATTTCTCCCCGTTATACTCAACATCGGCATACTTCATAAAGTCGCTTGCTTCTCCGCCTGTGTAATAACCGTATGAGACCCAACTGTCCTCTGTTAACATAGCGTTCAATTCGCTGAGTATGCTTTCACTTGTAACCTGACTCTGTGGATATGAACCGAATTCTATGACGGAACTCCATTTTGCGTAAAGAGTTATATTATCTGTCACAGGTGTATTAAAATCAAATGGCTTTTTCAGTTCTTCGTCAGTATACCATCCTGTAAAGATAAAGTCCTGTTTTTGCGGGGCTTCCGGTTTATCAGCCTTTTCGCCGTGCGATACCTTTATTGAATCAATTGGTGTTCCGCCGTTTGTTTCAAATCTGACGGTATGTTCAATAACTGTCCACAGAGCAGTGATGGTTATATCTTGTGCTGGCATTGTATCGGGAATATCCGTATCCCAGCCGTCGAAGGTGTAGCCTGTGAATTCGGGATCCGCTACTTCTTCAATCTCTTTGCCGAATTCTTTGATGATGGTTTTGTATTCTGCGTTATCGTTCACTTCACCGTATTTGAAGGTGATTGTGTAACTGTTAATGCTCCATACCGCGATATATTCAATATCTCTGTCGGGAACAGATTCTTCTACATCAACAACCGTTTCGCCGTCCTCGCTCCAGCCTTCAAATGTATAACCTTCTTTTTCGGGGTCATCGGGCTTGTTTATATCATCGCCGTAGTAAAGTTCATCGGTTGTAGTGTTTGTTCCGTCATTGAATGAGATGTTGTGCCTGTTTCTGTCAATATATACTTTTAAAATCAGAGAACCATCGGCGGCAACCTCCCCCTCCAGAATGCTTTTTTCAGTATTTAAAGCAAAGCCTTCAGATATAGTGTATTCTGCTGTAACATTTTCGCCTGTTGTGCTGTTGAACACTTCGCTTGATTTATCATATGTGCCATCAGTGTTCATTATATAAGTCTCAACGGTATATTCTGCAGGTGCAGGATGGAACGAGCCATTCAAAGTAATATTATAAGCAGGCATTTTGTCCGGCTCACAGTCATCCCAGCCTGAGAAGATGAACCCTGCTTTAACAGGTGTTTCAAGCTTGGTTACATTAGAATTGAATTCATATGTCTTTTCATCGTATAGTTCACCGTCAACATTATAGGTGATTGTATAGTTGTTTACTGTATATAAGGCAGTGTATTCAAGGTCATACGCAGGCATCTTTTCAGCGACTTCCGGAGTCCAGCCATCGAATGTATAGCCCTCTTTTTCAGGCGGAATATATTCTGTTATTTTCTCACCGAATTCATAGTTTTCCTCATAACAGTCAACT
>JAILMJ010000092.1 GCA_024692685.1 Clostridia bacterium | reverse complement strand
TACACCGTAACAGGCGACACAGTCTTCGAGGCTCAGGTTTCGACTAAGCAGATTGATGTTACCTTCTATGATGCAAACGGCGATGTATATGAAATCAAAACCGTTGAATACGGCACATCTACAGAAGGTCTCGAGCCCAATGCCGGCAATCCCACCAGAGACGGCGGAGACTTCGATTCCTGGGATTGGAGCGGAGTGACCGTAATCACTGATGAAGCAACTGCTACGCCTATTTTCATCGATGAGGAATATAGCATAGCTTTCAACAGCAACTCCGAAGATGATGTTGTAACATCGTTTACATTCGGTGAAGTATTCACACAGGCAGAATTCGAGGATATTTTTGCAGATTATATTCCCGAAGGATATGAAGTAACCGAATGGCAGGTCGGCGGCGTTGCAGTCACCTTCCCGTACACTGTTACCGATCTCGGCCAGAACAATGCTGTTGTTGCGGTTACAACCATCACCAACCCCATTACTTACCACATTTACTACTATGTAGACGGCACTCTTGACAGCACTCTTACACAGAACCTTATAATCGGCGATCAGATTACTCCTCAGCCTCTTCCCAACTCCCCGCAGTCTTCCGGATATAATCCCGGTATCGCTTACGACGATTGGTTCAGTGACGCGTCATGCCAGACCGTCTACACCTTCCCGGCAAATATGGGATCCTCTAATATCACTGTTTACACTCAGGCGAGTCTCTGCGCGTTTGATAATGCCTTCCATTATCTTGACGGCAGAATAGTATATGTGACATCCACATACACCAGAGCCATTGAAACTCCCAATACAGATGATCCCAATGCTGCTGACTATTATCCCTGGACTGTCGGATATACCGGCAACCGCTGGACTATTCCGTATAACAGCCAGCCTGCTCAGTGTCTCGACATTTATGAGACATCTGACGGTCAGAGTACGACAAGCTATGCCATCAGCGTATATTACTATGACCTTGATGAGGGCGCATATGTTATGGATGAACAGGCATCCACAACTATAGAAGTTCCTTATACGCCCGACACAACTGTTTCAGTTCCCACTGAAATGCTCACAAGAACCGGTTACGTTCTCAACGAAACTGACTCAACCCTTGAGACTGAGCTTCAGCTGGATACTATGGCCGAGCTTGAAGTATACTTCGATCTTGGTCAGTACACACTCACCATCGATGACAACAATCAGCTTATAACCGATACATTGTTCTACACCGAAGACATTGATCTCGGTACTCCCGCAGGTAAGATAGGCCACAGTCTTGATGAGACAAATCCGTACACCTGGACAGACGGAGAAGGCAATATAATCGAACCTCAGGATACAATGCCTGCATACGATGTCACCGTTACCGTAAACTATGTTCCCAACGAGTACCCGCTGACGGTTTATATCAACGGTGTTGTTGATGACACGTTATCAACAACTATCCTCTACGGTGAAACCATTGAGGAAGTAGATTATACTCCGGAAGCCGGCTATGACTTCTCAGGCTGGAAGACCGACAGCTCACTCCAAACCGAGTATACCTTCGGCGAACCTATGACAGAAGATGGCGCGGAAATCTACGGCGAAGTTACACCGCATGTATATACAATCGTATATATGGTTGACGGCGCAGAGGTAAACAGAGAGGATTACGCATTCGGCGCAGATGTAACTCCTTATGAGCCTACACTCGCAGAAGGCTATGACTTCCACGGCTGGACTCCCGCAGAACCGACAAAGATGACTATCCCCGAAGACGGCAGCGATGAGCTCGTTCTTAACGCAGATGTCAGACCGCACGTTTACAGCGTAGTTTACTACAACGAAGACGGCTCTGTAATAAAGACAGCACAGACTGCATTCGGCGCAGCTCCCGTTCCTCCCACAACCAACCCCTCCAAGACCGGCAATGACTTCTCAGGTTGGGAATATACTCCCGCTCTTGAAGAAGGCGGCGTTATAGGCGCAGGTGATTATACGGCAACACCGATCTTCACTCCCATCGACTACACCTATACCTTCTATAAGACTTCCGGCGATACTGAAGCTTATGCTACAGGCACTGCCGCATACGGCAGCGAGATTACTGCTCCCGCCGATCCCGACAGAGGCGAGAACTACACGTTCCTCGGCTGGAAGAAGGTTAACGCATCAGACAACACTCCGCTTGAAACCCTTACCATGGATGAAGTCGGCGGCGTAAGTTATGTTGCTATCTGGGAAGTTAACAGCGATGCTTGCTTCGTTAAAGGCGTTTCCAGGATTGCTCCCGAATTCTATTACACCAAGGGCGTTGCCAAGTATCAGGTACTCGTTGAGCAGCCCGCACGTAAGCTCTGGATAATCGACGGCAACGACGGTTCTCGCCGTCCGTACGACAAGGCCAGCTGGCTTAACAATGACGGCGGTGTTGAATACACCGGAAACGACGTACCCAACAGTGGTATCTACAACATCGTAGCCAATGCTGACGGCTCTGAAACATGGACTATCGACGGCTTCTATGGTGCCGGCACACATCAGATTTACGCAGTTCTTCCGAACGGCGAGACCGATCAGGCCAATCCGTATGAGTTCACTGTAGTCTATAACGAGAAGACTCCCGCTCAGGTTGCCGATGATATCACCTCTGTAACCCTTAAGACAACCGACAACAAAGACGTTCCCGCAACGGGTATCGTTCGCGGCACAGACCTTGTTTGGACTGTTACCACCTCGACTGATGTCACATGGCTCAGATTCGAAGGCAGCTACACTGCAGACGGCGAACCCAAGACTGTCAAGACCCTTTACAAGTACACCGCTACCTCCGACAGAGTAAGCGTTACCGATGCAGACGGCGTAAGAACATGGGTTATCACCATGAAGTTCGCATACTCGGCATCCGATCTCCAGATTACAGAGACCTGGAAGCTGTCTTACAGACTCGGCACAAAGTCGACATATTATCAGTACAAGAAAGCCGGCGATACAACCGCCACTGAGTTCCAGGTAATAGTCGGCCTTAACGAGGAAGCTCTTGAGCCCGTACCGGTAGGATATGAGAAGTATCAGCTTGTAGAAGTAACACCTACCGCATCGACGTTAGACCTCGGCCGTCACGAGATAAAAGTTAAGACTACTGCGGACTGCACGAAGGTACGTATTACCGTCGGCACCAAGAAGGTTTGCTATCAGTACAGCGAAACCAATCCTTCAGCGAATGTCACCTTCAGTACTGAAAATAACCTTCTTGTCTGGACCATCAACCACAACTTCAACGTAGCCGGCGAAAATATGACCGTCAAAGTTGAAACCCGTGGTGATGCCTGGACCGCACAGCCTTACACCTACACTGTAACAGTAGCTTAAGGCACCGCAGCGAGTTGAAAAACTTGTTGTAATCGAATAACCCCGCGCCCCGGAGAGAGATCTCCGGGGCGCTTTCCTTTTGCCGGGATATGATTTGAGGCGCTGCGGCTGAAATTCAGGGCGGCGGATAAGGGCGGGTGTCCGTAAAACAGTAATGCCTCAAAAAGCGGACTTTGGCATCTTATGCAGGCATTCCTCCTCAAAATACAGCCAAGTATTCCTCGTCGTCATAACCTGCAAATATGCTCAAATTCCATCTTTTTGAGGTGCGAAGCAGTTTTCTCGTGAAAAATAAGCCGCAGAGCAAGGAAGAGATGCGAAATCATACTTTGTGTATGGTAAGCAAATCTGACGAAGCTCTGCGGTTTCAGTTTTCCGCGAAAACCAACACTGTTTTACGAACACCCGCCCAACCCCGTGAACTTTTTATACCGAAAAAATAAAAAAGGCTTGTTGAATTGATATTGACTGTGTTATAATAAAATGAATAATTGTCGGAGGTGCTCGAGTGGACGGCAAAACACGTGATGACGGGAATAAGAATACCGACCTTATAATAGGCAGAAACCCCGTTTCCGAGGCGCTGAAAAGCGGCAGAGAGATAGATACTCTGTTTGTCCTTGCCGGCGACAGAAGCGGCTCCGTCGGTGTTATTATCGCAAAGGCGGCGGAAAAAGGCGTTGTTATCAAAGAGATAAACAGGAATAAGCTCGACCTTATGTGCGGCGGAGCAAACCATCAGGGTGTTGCCGCCAGGGCGGCTGCCCACACCTATGCGGATGTGTCGGATATCCTGGACGCCGCGCGGGAAAAAGGCGAAGACCCCTTTGTGATAATCTGCGATGACATTGAAGACCCGCACAATCTCGGCGCCATAATCAGGACTGCCGACGCCTGCGGAGCGCACGGAGTAATAATCCCCAAGAGGCACGGCGCATCCCTCACCTACGCCGTAGGCAAGGCTTCGGCGGGCGCGATAGAGTATGTTCCCGTGGCGCGGGTGCCGAATCTGTCCGCCGTAATCGATGAGCTCAAGGAAAAGGGCTTTTGGATTTACGGGGCGGATATGAACGGCACGCGCTGGGATGAGCAGGATTATTCGGGGGCCGTGGCTCTCGTAATAGGCTCCGAAGGCAGGGGCATCAGCCGGCTTGTCAGAGAAAAATGCGATTTTATTATTTCACTTCCCATGAGAGGAAACGTCAATTCATTGAATGCGTCGGTTGCGGCGGGTATTCTCATGTATGAAGTAGTCAGGAATAAAGGGTGACAGTTATGAGCGAATTTGTAAAGACAGGGGCAACGGAAGAGGATATTGACGCAATACTCAGAGAGGTTCACGGAGAGGCCCCCTCGCGAACGGAGAAGGACGAAGATACCGAGCCTGCAAGAAACTGGTCCATGGATGAGATAGACAGGCTCATTGCCGAGGCAAACGGAGAGGAGTATATTCCCCCCGAGCCGAAGCCGGACGCTCCTTCGGAGAAGTATGCAAAATTCTTTTCGGGCGAGTTTGACTCGAGTATTTTCAGCGTTCAGCCCATAAAAGAGGACGAAAAGCCCGAGATGCAGGATATTTCCTCCGGCGAAGCCCCCGAGGTGGAGGGTCAGGAAACCTTTTTCCCCGAAGAGGAGGAAAAATTTGAGTTTGATATGCAGACCGTCGTTATGCCCGACGACGTTCACGAAGCTCCCGAAATAAAATACAACAACAAAGTTGAGGAGCCCGAGACGCTTCCCCCCGCCATTGATACAGAAAAGCAAGAGAAGCCCGAAGACAATGAAGAGCCTCTTCAGAACAACAGAGTTGAGCCTCTGGGCGCGGATGTCATCCTTGACGCGCAGGGCAATATCGATTACAGGGCAATGTTTTTCAAGAAGCTTAAGCTTGACGATATTTATGAACCTGTTGAGGAAGAAAAGGCCGACGGTCCCGTCGATGTCTCCGGCATAGTGGTGCGCAAGACGGACGGCGCAGGCGAAGAAGGGCTTGACCCGCTTCCTCAGGTGATGGCTGCCGAGGATTACAGGCAGATAGAGGAAGAGAAAACAAAGATAGCGGGTCTGCGTTCCGAGCCCAAGACCGATCAAAGCGGTGAAGATGTCGAGGGGCAGATTGTGCTCAACGGCTTTGTTGACATTCCCGAGGAGGCAATACCCGAAAAGACGAGGGAATTCGACGTTGAAGAAAACCTCTGGGCAAGACGCAGACAGAAGGCAAAGTCCTTCAAGCTGGATGAGCTTGATGACGATGAGTTTTCCGATGATTTTGACGAATTACCCGAGGATGATGATATTCCCGCACAGGACGATCAGGAAACACCGGAGGAGAAGAAAAAAGAGCCGAAAATGCCTGTTTTCCGCTCCGAACCCTCTGTTGAATATACCCATCCGAATGAGAGAAACAGGATTCACTCCCTGCTTACCGGAAAGGTTGAGAGAGCAAAGAAGGGTGTCATAATAACAGGCATCATCAATGCCGTGCTGCTGATTCTTGCGCTTGTGCCTCCGCTTTCGGAGCTGTTCCAGATTGAGGGCAGCGTATTCACGAGAAATTCGATGATTCTCTGCGTTATAAACGCGGTTCTTATCATTGCCGCGGCGGCGGTTGACAGCGAAATGTTCTTTGATTCGTTCTCCGGCCTTTTCAAGGGCAGGGTGACCGGTGACACCGCTGTTTCCCTGGCGCTGGCTCTCGCCCTGTTTGAGAACGCGCTTTCTGCGATAACGGGCGCGTATGCCGCGGTATTCGGCGTAATAGCTGTCTGGGGTCTTCTCGTGGGCAAAATCACAAAGTATATCGACGCAAAGAGAACGCTTTCCAACTTCTCAATCTGCGCGTTCAACTATGAGCACGATATGTATGCCGTTCACACCTTTGACAATGAATCCGAGATATTCGAGCTCGGCCGCGGTCTGCTTATGGGCAACGCCGAGATGCTTTATTCATCAAACGTTGAGTTCCCCTCCGACTTTATCGCGAATTCGGAGAAGCGCTCCGTAAATGACAAATACATCAAGCTTATGACTCTCGGCGGAGCGGTTGTTTCGGCGATAGCCGGCATAGCGGTCGGTATTGTTGAGAAAAACTTTATGACGGGCTTTGCCACCTTCACGGGCGCATTCTGCCTGAGCGCTCCCATATTCAGCAAATTCATCCCCTCGTTTATCACTTATATAACCGACAGCAGGCTTAACCACGAAGGCTCAATGATAGTCAACCTTGAGACCGCCGAAAAGACCGCCGCCGCAAACGCGGTTGTGCTTGACAGCGCCGATATTTTTGACAGAAACGCCTGCACAATGCACGGAATGAAGGACTTCAAGAGTATGAGAATAGATGTTGTCATTCTCTACGCCGCCGCTATGGTCATAAAATCCGGCGGCCCCCTCAAAGAGTGCTTCGAGAGAGTTGTTGACGGCAGGCAGGACCTTCTCCCCCCGGTCAGAGAACTTGTATATGAGGATAAAATGGGCATTTCCGCCAGAATTTATGAGCAGAAGGTGCTTCTGGGCAACAGGAATATGCTTATCCACCACAATATAAAAGCGCCCGAAAAATCGTTTGAGGACAGATATACCCATTCGGGCAGGAAGGTGATTTATCTCGCCTGCAATGAGCAGCTTGCCGCAATGTTCGTGGTCAGCTACCGCGTTGACGAGGCAATGAAGAATTACCTCAAACAGCTTGAAAGCAACGGAATTCAGACCCTTGTGCGTACAAACGACGTTAATGTCACCGAGGAGCTTATTTCCGAGAGATTCGGGCTTAAACAGAACGATTTCAAGATTCTTTCCTCCGTCGCGGGAAGACTCTACAAGAGAAGAAGAGACACCGTTACGGACAGATTGCCCGCCGGAATTATCCACGACGGCAAGGCGATATCCATGCTCAGGGCGGTGTCCGCATCCTGCACCATGGCGACCAAGAGCAAGCTCGGCACTATCCTTCAGATAGCTCTTATGGTTATAAGTATTGCGCTGTCCGTTCTCATCGGCGTGACGGCGGAGCACGGTCTTTCCGCCGCCTTCGGCGTACTTATTATGCTGGCCGAATCGGCGGGGCTCACGGGCATACTGATGCTCGGCAAGAAATAAGCAGACCGACAGGAGAATTATCATGAAAAAAATCACGTCGTTCCTACTCAGCGCGCTGATTATTGTCCTTACGGTATCGGCGGGAGTATCGGCCGCGGGTCCGCGGACAAAGCCGGCAGGCCTCAGAGAGTACAGAATTGACTACACAAATCCCTATAATCCGGCTGTTCTTGATAAGAACGGAAACAAAGTCAGGAACTTTGCTGAGGGCAGGCCGTCAAGGGCGGGGAAAGCTCACTCCGTGAGCGATTCCGCTGTTCCGGCAAAATATGACGCGCGCGATTCCGGCCTTGTGACACAGGTCAAGGATCAGGAATTCAGCAACAGCTGCTGGTCGTTTGCCGCCACAAGCTGCTTTGAATCCGATGCAATCAGTAAGGGCTTTTATACGGCGGAGAACGCGGATTTTTCCGAAGCTCACCTGACCTGGTTTTCAACAAAGCCCATTGACCCTCAGAGCCAAAGCATTCTCAACGAGGGAGTTAACTCATCAAGCCCTTACGATGAAGCCGGTTCTCCCATTGAGGTGCTGAACGCGCTTTACAGATGGGAGGGCATAGCCCTCGAGAGGGACTATCCGTTCAGAACCCTTAAAGACAGTCTGCCCGAATCGGCCAGATATGACTGCGGTTCAGGTCTCATTGTTGACGAAGGATTGTACTTTTCCGGCGAAGACCTCAACGAAATCAAGCAGTGGATTCTGAATCACGGCTCCTGCTATCTTGCGTTCTATGCCGAATTTGAGGATGACGGCACCGGTATGAGCAAGGTGAACGAAAATTACTACTATGACGGAAGCAAGGAAGCAAATCACGCGGTAGCCATAATCGGATGGGACGACAGTTATCCCAGGGAATCGTTTGTATCATCCAGCAAGCCGGAGAAAGACGGAGCCTGGCTCGTAAAAAACAGCTGGGGCGATGTCGGTGAGGACGGATATATCTGGATTTCCTACTATGACTCATCCCTTACGAGCTTTGTGGGATTGACCGTCAGAGAAAAGGGAGACAGAAAATATCTTTTCAATTATAACGGCTTTATACCCAACGGCTTTATCGGATATCAGGATTCCTTCAGAATCGCCAATGTATTTGACGTTGACGCCTATTCCTCAATCGGCGATATAACGTATCTTTCCGCGGGTGAAGGGGATAAACTGGATATTGAGGTTTATAAACTCGGAAAGTCATTTTCCGCCCCGGATCAGGGCATGAAGCTCTATTCAAATACTGTTTCGGGTGTCAGAACCGGTTATAATACCTTTTATCTTGACACTCCGCTGACTTTCGCGCCGGGTGACAGGTACTCGGTCGTCATCACCATAACGGCTTCGGATCCGGACGAGGGCGCGTATGCCGCGGTTGAATGTGAGAACGGTGAAAGTCTGGGCTACAGGGTCAACATCGAGAAGGGTCAGAGCTATTACTATGACCTGGATAAGGAAAAATGGAACGACATCGCTTCTTTAAAATACGGCAATTTCTTCATTTCAGCTACCGCATCCTGCGCGCACAGCTGGCAGCTTGATGTTGTCATCCCCGCAACCTGCACCGAAGACGGTATTGTGAACGCAACCTGTTCCATATGCGGAAAGAGTGAGCAGCAGGTTCTTGCAAAGGGGCACAAATTCGAGCCTGTGTTTAACAACGACGCTTCCGATTCGGATTACGGCACGGAAACCCTGACATGCACTGTCTGCGGAGAAAAAGGCGAAACAAGGAAGATAAATAAGATTAAGTTCAACACGAACTGGGGCAGAAAGGCAAAATACAGGAGTGTGACCGATGTTACGGTTACGGCGGAAAACCCCTTTGAAGATTATTATCTTGTTGTTCTTGACGAAAACGGAGATATTCTTGCCTACGGCAGTCAGTCGGAAGTATCGTTCCGCGTTGAAAACATAAAGGAAGATGCGGAGTTTACCGTGAAAGCGGTTGACGCCGGATTAAATGAAAAAACCTATACCGACGGCACCTCGTCATCCGAAACATTTAAAGTCGAGGTTAACCGGTCGTTTTTCGCCAGGCTCGGAGCGCTTTTGCTCAGTCTTATAGGCAGAGTAAGCTATAATGAATTAAAACCCGAATAAGTTTTAAAAAAATCCTTGACAAACCGGCGCGGGTGTATTAAAATGTCACCACAACAAAGAAGAGCGTATCTGCTCTCACCTTCCGGGTTCCGTCCCGAGTCGGTCAATAATCGGTCAGAGATGTTTTTATGACGGTATTGATTATGTGAGGCGCAGATATTGCGCCTCATTTTTGTTACTGTTATTATATGGGAGGTGCTTAGCATCAGCAAGCAGCAGGAACAGCAAATCAATGAAGAAATCCGTGACAAAGAGGTAAGGCTCATTTCCGAGGAAGGCGAGCAGCTCGGCATAATGTCCGCGGCTCAGGCCCTTAAACTCGCGGAGGAGAAAAATCTCGATCTTGTTAAAATTGCGCCTATGGCCACTCCGCCCGTGTGCAAGATAATGGATTACGGAAAATTCAGATTTGAAAAGGCCAAAAAAGAGAAAGAGGCAAAGAAGAATCAGAAGATTATCGAAACAAAAGAAATCCGTCTTTCCCTTAATATCGACACTCATGATTTTGAAACAAAGATAAATCATGCCAGAAAGTTTGTTGCCGACGGCAATAAGCTCAAGGTATCCATCAGATTCAGAGGTCGTGAAATGGCTCATCCCGAAAACGGTCTGGTCATAATGAAGCGCGCGGAAGAGGCCCTTGAAGAGGTTGCCAACGTTGAGAAACCCGCAAAGCTCGAAGGCAGACAGATGCTGATGTTCATGGCTCCCAAAGGCGCGAAGTAAATATTATTAAGGAGGATATACCAATGCCTAAAATCAAGACACACAGCGGCGCAAAGAAGCGCTTCAAGATCTCAAAGGGCGGCAAGCCTATGCGTGCCCATGCTTACAAGTCTCACATCCTCAACAAAAAGAGCACCAAGAGGAAGAGAAATCTCCGCAAGGTGTCCGTTGCCGATACCACTAATGTTAAGCAGATCAAGAAACTTGTTCCTTATAAATAATCAAGAATAACGCTACGGAGGAAGTAAATTATGGCACGTATAAAAGGTGCGCTCAGCACACGTAAAAGAAGAAAGAAAATCCTTAAACTCGCAAAGGGTTATTACGGCTCAAAACATGCTCTCTTTAAGACCGCCAAACAGGCAGTTATGAAGAGCGGCAATTATGCATATATAGGCAGAAAGCAGAAGAAGAGAGATTTCAGAAAGCTCTGGATAACCAGAATATCCGCAGCCTGCAAGATGAACGGAATGAATTATTCGACCTTTATGAACGGTCTGAACAAAGCCGGCATCACTCTTAACAGAAAAATGCTCTCCGAGATCGCCATATCCGATCCCGACGCTTTTACCGCTCTTACGGAAAAGGCAAAGGCAGCCCTTAACTGAATATGATTTTAAAAGAGCCGCGGTGTTTACCGAAGGCTCTTTTTGTTTTATTCGGAAATATCGGCGGGAGAGAAACGCGGCGCGGGAGTCAAAAAAAGTCCGTGAAATAAAAATAAGTGTTGACAAGAGCAGTTTTTTGACTTATATATAATAATAATAAAAAATAAAATAAGGAGTTACGGGCTCAACGGTTATCCTCCGCCCGCGGCTCAGAGAAAACCGGTGAATATGGAAAAAATAGTTTCCAGGTCAAATGACAAAATCAAATATGCTTCGCGTCTCGGCTCCGACTCCGCTTTCAGGAGAGAGGAGAACAGATTTCTGCTCGAGGGCGCAAGGCTGTGCAGCGATGCCGTGCAGAGCGGAATAAGGCCGGTGAGAACATTTCTGACACAGGCGGCGCTGAAGAAGTATGAATCCTATGCCCTCGCTGTTACGGTGGCTTCCGGGGAGATATATGAGATAGAAGAGGACATAGCAAAGAAGCTTTCGGATACAGACTCGCCGCAGGGAATATTCTGCGTCTGCGAAAAAAAGCAGAGCGGCGGCGGACTTGACTGCTCGGGCAGATACATCGCCCTTGAGAATGTCCAGGACCCGTCAAATATCGGAGCAATCTGCAGGACGGTTGAGGCTCTCGGTCTCAGCGGCCTGATAGTTTCGGGCGGCTGCGATATATATAATCCCAAAGCGCTCAGAGCGGCAATGGGTTCTTCCCTGCGCCTTGACATAACCGAAACAGACAATCTGCCCGCTTTCCTCAGGGAAGCCGGTGAAAAGGGTATGACAACCCTTGCCGCGGTGCCGCGTGCAGATGCCGCGGATATAAGAAAGACCGCAATAAACGTCGGAGCAATCTGCTGCATAGGCAATGAAGGCAACGGCCTGACAGAGGAAACTGCCGATGCCTGCGCTCTCAGAGTGACCATACCCATGAAAGGCAGGGCGGAATCGCTCAACGCCTCCGCGGCGGCGGCTGTTTTAGCCTGGGAGTTGGTAAGATGAGCAGGGATGAATATTGGATTTGGCTTTCGGGAGCCATCGGCCCCGGAGCGAGGACGGATGAGATTTTTTCTGTCTATTCCGGCCCTGAGGAAATATACAAGTCCACGCAGACACAGAGGGCAATATCGGGTGCTTTCACCGCGACTGCTCTTAACCGCCTCGGCAACACGGATTTAAAAGCGGCCCTGGCAAGCGTTGAAGCGTGCGAAAAAAACGGGTGGCAGATTATCACCCCGGATTCACCCGCCTATCCGCAGAGCCTGGCGACGCTCAGGGATATGCCGCTTGTGCTTTATTGCGACGGCGACATTTCAAAACTTGAGGGCAGGGCATCGGTTGCCGTGGTAGGCACAAGAGAGCCTTCAAACGAGGGCAGAGAGATAGCCCGCAGGATAAGCGCGGAGCTTGCCGCGTGCGGAGCGGCCGTAATAAGCGGAGGGGCTCTGGGTATAGATACCGCCGCCCATGAAGGAGCACTGTCGGCGGACGGGCTGACGGTCTGTGTGCTCGGCTGCGGTCTCGGCACGAATTACCTTATGTCAAACGAAAACCTGCGCTCGGAAATTGCCCGCAGAGGAGCAGTAATCACGGAGTATCCCCCGTTTTCACCCGCAAGCAGGACCACCTTTCCTTTGAGAAACAGAATTATATCGGGTCTGAGCAGGGCGGTCATAGTTGTTGAAGCGGGTGAGAAGAGCGGTTCGCTTATAACCGCAAGGAAGGCGGCGGAGCAGGGCAGAGAGGTTTTTGCGGTGCCCGGCGGAATGATGTCCCCCGCATATACCGGCGCAAACAAGCTCATCAGGGACGGCGCAAGGATACTCACGGACACCCGTGAAGTTCTGCTTGTTCTGGAGGAGCTCAGCCCCGGCGGACTTGATTTGTCAAAACGTCCGGCGCCCGAAGCGCAGAGCGTAAACCGCGGACCCGTAAAAGAGCAGAAGAAAGAGAGAAAGACTCTGCCGGAGAGCCTTGACGCAGACGCCGGAACTGTATATAATCTCATCGGCACGGAGCCGGTTCATTCCGACGAAATCGCCGCGGGCAGCGGCTTGCCGCCCTCAAGAGTCATTGCGGCGCTTACCGTGCTTGAAATTAACGGATTTATAAAGCAAACCGAAGGAAAAAACTATATTATTTCTTAGGAGACATATAAATGTCAAAACTGATTATTGTTGAGTCGCCTGCCAAGGCAAACACAATTAAAAAATATCTCGGCGCGGGATATGAGGTTGTCGCTTCAAAAGGACACGTCAGGGATTTGCCCGACAAGAAGCTCAATGTTGATATCGTCAACCGCTACTCTCCGAAGTATGAGATTATCCCCGAAAAGGAAAAACTCGTCAAGGAGCTGAAAGCCAAAGCGGACAAGAGTGAGAAAGTCTATCTCGCCACCGACCCCGACCGTGAGGGAGAGGGTATATCCTGGCATCTTGCCACAGTTCTCGGGCTGGACCTCAAGGAGAAGAACAGGGTAACCTTCAACGAAATAACAAAGACCGGTATCAAAGCCGGTATGGCGGCCCCGAGGAAGGTCGATATGGACCTTGTAAATGCCCAGCAGGCAAGAAGAATTCTCGACAGACTTGTGGGTTACACACTCAGCCCCTTTGTGTCGCAGAAGATACGTCCGCGTCTTTCTGCCGGCAGAGTGCAGAGCGTTGCCGTCAGGCTGATAGTTGACAGGGAAGAGGAAATCAAAAAATTCGTTCCCGAAGAGTATTGGTCAATAGACGCCAAGCTTCTCACCCGCGGCAAAAAGGTGCTGAAAACCACTCTTGAGTCCGATGAAAAAGGAAAGGTAAAAATAGAGAACGAAGAGCAGTCCAAAGTCTATGTCGCAAGGCTTGAAGGCGCGGAATATGAGGTCAAATCCGTCAAAAAAGGCACAAAGACCAGAAGAGCCGCGCCCCCGTTCACAACCTCCACACTGCAGCAGGAGGCCTCCAAAAAGCTCGGCTTCCCCTCTTCAAAGACAATGAGAATAGCCCAGGAACTTTATGAAGGCGTCGAGGTTACGGGTATGGGCAGCACCGGTCTTATCACCTATATGAGAACGGACTCGCTCAGGATATCAGACGAAGCGCGCAAAGCGGGCACGGATTTCATAGCCGCCAACTACGGCGGGCAGTATGTCCCCTCAAAGCCGAACTTATACAAATCAAACGAGAGATCGCAGGACGGTCACGAGGCAATCAGGCCTTCAATTCCTTCAATCACTCCGGAGATTGCGAAGAAGGACCTCACGGCCGACCAGCTTAAACTATATACGCTTATCTGGAGAAGATTTATCGCCTGTCTTATGGCTCCCTGTCTCCAGAGCACCTCAAAGGCGGAGGTAATTGCTCATAAGCCGGAAAAGGAAGGGGAATTCTGTATTCTCACCGCCACCGGTTATTCAATAAAATTCGACGGCTTTACCAGAGTTTACGATATTTCCGAAGACGAACAGAAAAAGAACCTTCTGCCCGAAGTTGAGCAGGATGAAAAACTGAAGCTCAAAGAGCTTGAGCCCGCCCAGCATTTCACACAGCCGCCCGCAAGATTCACGGAGGCGTCGCTTATCAAGGAGCTTGAGGAAAACGGTGTCGGCAGACCCTCCACCTATGCCTCGATTATATCCACGATAACCGGCAAGAGCTATGTTGAGAGAAGCCAGAAGCAGCTTGTACCCACTGAACTCGGCACGGCCGTCACGCAGCTTCTCAAGGAGCGCTTCCCCAAGATAGTCAATACCAAGTTTACCGCTCAGATGGAGGCGGACCTCGACAAAGTCGGCAGCGGAGACGAAGATTATGTGAAGATGCTCGACGATTTCTATCCCGACCTCAAAAAACAGGTTGACAAGGCAAGGGATGAAATGAGAGGCCAGAAGATTCATCTTGACGAGGATAAGACGGATATCATCTGTGATAAATGCGGCAAACCCATGGTTATCAAGACCGGCCGTTTCGGCAGATTTTTAGGCTGCTCCGGTTATCCGGACTGCAACAACGTTATGCCCCTTGTTCTGGGCAAGGGTCTCTGCCCTGTCTGCGGCGGGGATATAGTAGAGAAACGCTCCAAAAAGGGCTACTTATTCTACGGCTGTTCAAATTATCCGAACTGCAATTTTGTCAGCTGGGATCCCCCGACAGGAGAGCTCTGCCCCAAGTGCGGCAAACCCATGTTCGCCAAGAAGGGCAGCAAGCCCTATTGCTCAGACCCCGGCTGTGAAAACTCCAAGAAGGTCTATAACGGGAAATCTCGCTCCGCAGAGAAATAATATGGAGAAGGTCAGGGTTATAGGTGCGGGCTTTGCCGGCTGTGAAGCGGCATGGCAGCTTGCGTCAAGAGGCATAGAGGTTGAACTCTGTGAGATGAAGCCTGTGAAATTCTCGCCTGCTCATTCAAATGAAGACCTCGCGGAGCTTGTCTGCTCAAACTCATTCAAAGCTATGCGGCTTGAAAGCGCTGCGGGTATGATGAAGGCGGAGATGAAACTGATGGGTTCGCTCTGTATGGAGTGCGCGGAAAAAACGGCAGTGCCTGCAGGCGGAGCCCTGGCAGTGGACAGAGACAGATTCTCTGCCCTTGTCACTGAAAGAATAACTTCAAACAGCAAAATAACTCTCATAAGGCAGGAGGTTACCGCCGTCCCGGACGGCCCCGCGATTATAGCCGCAGGTCCGCTTGCGAGCGAAGCTCTGAGCGAAAGTATCAGAGAGATTTGCACGGGGTGCCTGAGTTTCTATGACGCGGCGGCGCCGATAATCACCGCGGAAAGTGTTGACTATGACAAGGCGTTCATGCAGTCAAGATATGACAGAGGCGAGCCGGACGACTACATCAACTGCCCCCTTGACAAAGAGGAATATGAGGAGTTTTATCAGGCGCTGATAACAGCGGAGAGCGCCCCCGTTCACGATTTTGACAGGCGTAAGGACGTTTACGAGGGCTGTATGCCCATAGAAGTTATGGCCTCAAGAGGGCACGACACCATAAGATTCGGTCCGATGAAGCCCGCAGGTCTCGTCGATCCCGCAACGGGTAAAAGGCCGTGGGCAAACCTTCAGCTTCGCAAGGAGAATACGCAGGGTACGATGTATAATCTCGTCGGTTTTCAGACCAACCTTAAGTTCGGCGAGCAGAAGCGTGTATTTTCGATGATACCCGCCCTGAGAAATGCCGAATTTGTCAGATACGGGGTTATGCACAGAAACACCTTCATTGACTCCCCGCGGAATCTGAATGACGATTTTTCCTTCAGAGGGCGCGAAAACCTTTTCTTCGCCGGTCAGATAACCGGAGTTGAGGGCTATATGGAGTCGGCGATGTCGGGAATACTGGCAGGTATAAATGCGGCGAACAGACTGACCGGAAAAGAGAAGTTTGTTCCCCCCGAAACAACCATATCCGGAGCGCTGGCGAGATATGTTTCTGATGAAACGGTAAAGAACTTCCAGCCGATGGGGGCCGCCTTCGGGCTGCTGCCGCCCCTTCCGGAAAAAATAAGGGATAAAAGTCTGAGATATAAAGCTCTGTCGCAAAGAGGGCTTGAAGATCTTGATAAAATGATAAACTGAGGACATTATGTTACGGAGGTATGTTTATGATCCTTGAAAGACTTATCGATCTCATTTGTGATGAATTCGGTCTTTCCGAAGGCGACATCGGTGAGGACACTCTTCTTGAAGAGTTTGTCAGTGACGAATTCGAAATGCAGGAGATGATTGACGCTGTTGAAAGCGAGTTCGGAATCTCCCTGCATGAAATGCCCGCCGACGACTGGAGTATCGGCGACCTTGCCGGAGCAATTGCCGGGGCGGACTGATGCAGAAGAAAAGAGGACAAAAACCGGCAATGGATGAAAAACTTGACGAATTACAGGAAAAACTCGGTTACAGATTCAGGGATATAACGCTGCTCAGGACTGCGCTGACACATTCGTCATACGCGAATGAAAGAGGCATTGTCTGCAACGAAAGACTTGAATTTCTGGGCGATGCCGTTCTCGGTTTCGTATCCGCAAATTACCTGTATCTTAACTATGATTTGCCCGAAGGCGATCTGACCAGGCACAGGGCTGCAAGGGTTTGCGAAAATGCGCTTTACACCTTTGCCAAAGAGCTCAATATCGGAGCCGCTCTTTATCTGGGCAAGGGAGAGGACAGAACCGGGGGCAGAGAGAAACCCTCGATGCTTGCCGATGCCTTTGAGGCGGTGCTTGCGGCGGTTTATCTTGACGGCGGGCTTGAAGAGGCAAAGAAAATAGCTCTGCGTTTTGTTGCCCGTCACGATGAACTCGATGAAAGCAAGGACTATAAAACAATTCTTCAGGAAGTGACTCAGAGAAACCCCGAGGAGCACGTCGAATATGTGCTGACCGGTGAATCCGGCCCCGCGCACGACAGACGCTTTACCTTTGAGGTCCGCCTTAACAGCAATGTTATCGGCAGGGGTGAAGGCAAGAGCAAGAAGACAGCCGAGCAGATGGCGGCAAAAGAGGCTCTTGCTCTCATGGGAATAAAAGAATGAAACATGTCAACGTAGCGCTCTTCGTTGTTCACAAGGGCTGTCCGCACACCTGTTCTTTCTGCAATCAGAGGAGCATAACGGGCGTTTCTCACGAGCTTGAGCCGGGGGATGTGCATAAGGCGGTTGAAACCGCTGTCGCCTCGCTGGATGCCGGGGCTGCGGCTGCGGGTGAGATAGCCTTTTTCGGCGGCAGTTTCACAATGATAGAAAGGGAGTATATGATCTCCCTGCTCGAAGCGGCGCATAAATATGTCCGTGAGGGACTTTTCAAGGGAATAAGGATTTCCACCAGGCCCGACGGCATAAACGGCGAAATATGCGATATACTTGAGAAATACGGGGTATCCGCGGTTGAACTCGGAGCGCAGAGTATGGATAACCGCGTGCTTGAGCTTAACGAGCGCGGCCATACGGCGGAGCAGGTTGAAGCCGCCTTTGATCTTCTCAGGAGCCGCGGCTTTGAAACCGGGCTTCAGATGATGACGGGGCTGTATGGCTCGTCTGATGAGTCCGATATGGAAACCGCGCTTAAAATCCGCGATATGAGGCCCGACACAGTCAGGATTTATCCGACTGTCGTGCTCAAAAACACAAAACTTGACGCCCTTATGCAAAGCGGGGAATTTGTCCCGAAAGGCATTGAGGAAACAGTTGAGTTATGCGCAAGGATTATTCCCCTGTTTAATGAAGCGGGTATAAGGATAATACGTGTAGGCCTTCATTCCGGCGGCAACGTTGAGGATGAGCGTACCGGCGGAGCGTATCATCCAGCGCTCAGGGAGCTTTGTGACGGCCGTATTTACCTTGATGCGGCGCTCAGAGAGCTTGACGGAAGACCCGCGGGGAAATACTCCCTCGCAGTGGCAAAAGGCTGTGTTTCCAAAATGACAGGGCAAAAGAAAAAGAATCTGTTTCATCTTAAAGACCTCGGCTATGAGTGCAATGTTTTTCAGGATGATGAATTGAACGAATATGAAGTCAGGGTAAGGTAAAGAAATGATATTAAAATCAATTGAAATGCAAGGTTTCAAATCCTTTCCGGATAAAACCGTTTTTGAACTCGGTAAGGGTATAACCGGAGTGGTAGGGCCTAACGGTTCGGGAAAAAGCAATATTTCCGATGCTGTGCGCTGGGTTTTGGGCGAGCAGTCTACCAAGGCTTTGCGCGGCGCGCGTATGGAGGACGTTATCTTCAGCGGCACCGGAGTCAGAAAAGCGCTCGGTTATTCCGAGGTTACCCTGCGCCTTGACAACAAGGACAGAATGCTTGACAAGGACGCCGATGAGGTAGCGGTAACGAGGAGATATTACAGGTCCGGTGAAAGTGAATATAAAATCAACGGCGAGGAATGCCGCCTGAGAGATATCCACGAGCTGTTTATGGACACGGGTCTCGGCCGTGACGGCTATTCAATGGTCAGCCAGGGCAGAATTGCGGACCTTGTTTCCGCAAAGTCTTCGCAGCGCAGGGATATGCTTGAAGAAGCCGCGGGCATCTCCCATCACCGTTACAGACGCGCGGACACTATCAGAAAGCTGGAGCAGGCGGAGGAAAACCTTGTCCGCCTCAGAGATATTCTTGCTGAGCTTGAGTCGAGAATAGGTCCCCTTAAAACACAGAGCGAGAAGGCAGTGAAATATCTTGCCCTTGCCGACGAAAAGAAGAGTCTCGAAATCGGACTCTGGCTCAACACCATTGATAAGGCAAGCGCAGGCCTCAAAGAGCAGGAAACAAAGCTGTCCGTTGCCTCTTCCCAGTATGATTTTGCCCAGGGAAGCCTTGAGAAAATCCAGGAGCAGATTGAGGAAAACGTCGAAAACGGCGGAAAGATAACCGTCGAGATTGAGCGGCTCACAAGGTCTGTTTCCGAGAATGAGGAGCAGGCGACATACACCGAAGGCCTTATTGCCGTTGAAAAGAACAATATAGAGCACAACCTTGAAACAATAGAGAGAATAACCGCCGATATGGGTGACAGCGAAAATTCTGCCGCTGAAACGGACGAACAGATTGAGAAGGCAAACGCCGATATCGAAAGCAAAGAGAAGGAAATCGAAGAGGTCAGGGCAAAACTTGCCGAGGAACTCGAAAATCTCAATGTCCTTCTCGGCAAGAGCGGAGAAAACGGTGAAAAGGCGAGAAAGCTTAACGAGGAACTGAACGCCGCCGCATTGCGCCTGAGCGATGTCAGAGTTGAAAAAACAACTGCGCAGACGGCTTGTGATGAGCTTGAAGCGCGCCTTGAAATAATCGCCGGGGACTCCGGAACAAAACGTGCCGCAATCAAAGAACTCGAAACGCAGGCGGCAAAGATACGCGGTGAAATTTCACGCATACAGGAAGAGACCGATTCCAATAACAACTCCCTTGACGGATACAGGATGATAATCGGGTCAAGGGAAGACAAGGTTGAGGCACTCAGGAAGGAACTTGAGGAAATCAATCTCGAAATATATCAGAAGAACGCAAGGATAAAGATGCTCGATGACCTTGAGAAGAATCTTGACGGATACGCCGGCTCGGTTCAGAAGGTTATCAAAGAGGCAAAAAGAGGCGCGATGAGGGGCATAAGAGGCACTCTTTCCCAGCTTATCACCACCTCATCCGAGTATTCGGTTGCCATTGAAACTGCCCTCGGCGCCGCCATACAGAATATTGTTACCGACGACGAAAACGCCGCAAAAAGAGCTGTTGCATATCTTAAAGAGAACAGAGCGGGCAGAGCCACCTTCCTTCCGCTGACCTCGGTCAGATCAAGGCCTTTCACCGAGAAGGGTCTCGAAAAATGCGAGGGCTATATCAAGATGGCGGATGAACTTGTAACCTGCGATAAGCAGTACGGCGAAATCATCGGATCGCTTCTCGGAAGGACAGCCGTTGTTGATAATATTGACAACGGAATCGCAATGGCGAAGCAGTATTCATACAGGTTCAAGATAGTCACCCTCGACGGTCAGGTAATCAATGCCGGCGGCTCGATAACCGGCGGTTCAAGAGGTTCGGGCGTGGGCTTCCTGAGCAGAATAAGCGAGATAGACGGTCTTAAGGAAAAGGTCTCGGAGCTTCAGTCAAAGCTTGACGGCCGGCAGAAGGTATTTGATGAAATGTCCGGAGAGCTTACCAAGGTGAAATCCGAGCTTGAAGCGAGCGAATCCGAGCTGATAAAGCTCCAGGAAGAAATGATCAGAGCGGAGAGCGAGCTTAACCTTGTTACCGACAGGCAGGAGGCCGCCGAAAAGCTCATAAACGATATGAGCGCGGAAGAGGAGAGGGCAAAGCAGAGAATCGCCGAGGCGAAGGAAAGCATCAAAAAGGCGGACAAAGAGATTGATGAAATCACCTCCTCCGTCGACAGGCTCAACAGCGAGCTTTCAAGTCTTGATGAGGAAAAGGATGCCATTGAGGAACTCAGGGAGAAATCGGCAGGCATCCGTGAAGAGCTGAATATAAACATCGTTTCTCTCAATAAGGAGATTGAAGCGGACAGAGAGATTATCAGCGCCGCCGAGCTCCGCCGTGAGATTCTGCTTAACCGTTCCGACAAGCTGGTTGAGGAAATTGAGCAGATTAAGAAAAACAATGAGGAAACTCAGAAGAGAATAGAAGAATACGAGGCAAAGGTTACCGAATACAGAGAAAAGTCAAAGGAAACCGGTCTCGGAATCGAAGAACTTGTTGCAAAGCGTGACGGCAACACTTCGGAGAGCGTAAAGCTGCGCACAAAAGAGCGCGAGCTCAACGAGGAGAAGGAGAAACTCGGCGGAGAACTTGCCCGCCTTGAGGAGAGAAAGGAAACCCTTGAGCGTGACCTTGAAACCACGCGCAACAAGCTCTATGACGAGTATCAGCTCACTTACAGAGAAGCTCTTGAAGTGGGTACAATCCCCGAGGATATCGGCAAAGCTCAGCGTACTCTCCAGGAAATCAGGGGCAAAATCAGAGCCCTGGGCAGTGTCAACCCGGGAGCGGTTGAAGAATATAAAGAAGTCAGCGAAAGATATGAATATCTCAACGGCCAGTTAACCGATATTGAGACATCCAAGAAGGAGCTCGAAAAGCAGATTATCGAGCTGACCGAGAAGATGGCCGAGAAGTTCAGGGAACAGTTCAGGCTCATAAACAACGCCTTCGGCTCGACCTTCAGGGACCTTTTCGACGGAGGCCGTGCCGAGCTTGTGCTTGACGACCCCCAGGATGTGCTCGAATGCGCCATCAACATCAGGGTTCAGCCGCCGGGCAAGAATGTCCAGAATATCGACCTGCTTTCGGGCGGTGAAAAAGGCCTTGCCGCAATCGCCCTGCTGTTTGCCATTCTCAAAGTCAACCCGGCCCCGTTCTGCATTCTCGACGAGGTTGAGGCGGCTCTTGACGAAGTCAACGTTGCGAAATACGCGAGCTATGTCCGCGGAATGACAGACAGAACGCAGTTCATCCTCATCACCCACAGGCGCGGTACCATGGAGGAGTCCGATGTGCTTTACGGCGTGACCATGCAGGAGGAGGGCGTGTCCAAGATGCTCAAGCTGCAAAGCGCCGATATGGCAAAAAAACTCGGTATTGAATAAGCGGTTAATAAATGATAGAATAAAAACGATAAGGCGATTGTAATAAAATTGCCGATGAATGTGAAAGGAAAAAGTATAATGGAAATTTCTGAAGCCAAAAGACTTGTTATAGAAGCCGGCGAAAAACTTGTTGAGGCCGGGCTTATTGCCAGGACCTGGGGCAACGTCAGCTGCCGTGTTGACGACAAAACCTTTGTTATCACTCCGAGCGGCAAGCCCTATATCGGCCTTACCCCCGATGATATCGTTGAGGTGGGCATAGAGGACCTTGCGTGGAGCGGAGACGTAAAACCCTCCAGCGAAAAGGGCGTTCACGCCGAGGTTTACAAAGAATATCCCGAGGCTAACTTTGTTATCCATACCCATCAGAAGATTGCCTCCGCCGTGAGCACATTCAGCTCCGGCATAAAGAGCATTGCGGGCGAGGCGAAAAAGATAATCGGCGAAAATGTTCTTCTTGCCGATTACGGTCTTCCGGGCACCGGCAAACTCAAGGCGGGCGTAACCAAAGCGCTCAAACTCAGCCCCTCAAAGGCGCTCATTATGGCGCACCACGGCACCGTCTGCTTCGGCAAAGACAGCGCGGAGGCATTTGAGGTTGCAAGCTGTCTTGAGAAGGTCTGCGCAGAGTACATTCTCAACGGTGCCAGGGTCAAACTCGGCATAATCGCAAATAACCTTGACGAATTCTGCGATAAGGTTGCCAAAAAACTCGCCGGAGCGGATATCAGTACCGACGTAGACAAAAACGAGCTTTACAACAGCACCTGTGACAGGGAAAACGGCAGGATTGTTCTTACCAATCAGGCCACGGGCAAAGAGGTATATATGGACCTCAAATCCGGAGCGGCTAACGACGAGGTTTCCGATACCGCCAAGGCTCACAGAAGCGTTTATCTCGCGTCATCCAAGATGAATTATATAATTCATAATTCCGACAGGGAAACCGTTGCGGTTTCGCTTATCGGCAAAACAATGAAGCCGCTTATTGACGATTTCAGCCAGATTTGCGGCACGAAAATAAAGGTCGCGAAGACACCCAAGGCCTGCGGAAGAGCGATAAAGAGAAAGAATGCCGTCCTGCTCAAGGGCAAAGGCGCGCTTTGCTGCGGCGGCAACGAGGGCGATGCTCAGGCGGTTGATATGATTATGAGCAAAAGTTCTCTTGCGATGCTTGCAACCAAGACCAACGAGCCCGCCAAGCCTATCAATCCCGTTGAGGCTCTGCTTATGAGAGTTATCTATCTCAAGAAATACTCCAAGCAGGCGAAAAAATAATAACGGTTTACCCACGTCTTTGACGTGGGTATTTTACTGCCTGCTCTGTTTTTTTGCGGAATAAAAATCGGGCTTGAATGCCCGGCGGTTATAATTTATAATTGAAATATAATAACAGCGGGGGTTGAAATGACATGAAAAGTTTCAAAAAATTTCTTTGCATTTTTATGAGTATTCCTGTGCTTGCGGGGGCGGGTTTTGTCTCTCACGCTCAATCCGCCGGCGGAGCGGTGATTACCGCCGCGGAAGCATCGGATACAGATCTTTATGCCGCGAAGCTTCTCTCCCGGTATCTGAATGAAATCGACGGCAGAGAGTATCCCGTAAAGACCGAGGGAGAGAATTTTGAAGGCGTTGCTTTTTATGTCGGCGCAACCTCAAAGGCAGATGCCGCCGCCCTTGAAGGCAAATCCGACGGCTCCTATTTTATAGAACCCGTTGAGGGCGGAGCGGCCATATACGGCGCAGGCAGAAGGGGCACGATTTACGGTATCTTCGGTTATCTTCAGGATTGCTGCGCGTGCAGATGGTTTACCGCCGAGGACGGTATGCAGTGCACTGCCGGCAGAGAGGTCGTTCTTCCTGCGCAAAAAATTGAGTACAATGCATATTTTGAATATACCGACACCGACTGGCACAGTCCCACAGATCCCGTTTATTCCATCGCAAACGGTCTTAACGGCAGCCCTTACAGACGCCTGAGCGACGAGCAGGGCGGGAATACCGAGTATCTGGGCGGTTTTTGCCATACCTTTATAAATCAGTTTTGCAAACCCGACAAGTACTTCGACTCCCACCCCGAATACTATGCTCTTCGTGACGGCAGGAGGGTGACGGATCAGCTCTGCCTTACAAATGAAGGCGTCTATGAAACCGTTCTTTCAGAGGTGCTTGACTTACTCCGAACCGCTCACAACCCCGAAGCAGAGGTGCAGATTGTGTCCCTCACTCAAAACGACAATCAGAAGTACTGCCAATGCGATAAGTGCAGGGCGCTCGATGAGGAAAACGGCTCTCAGTCAGGCACGATGATAACCTTTGTCAACCGCATAGCGAGAGCGGTCAAAGCGGCAGGTTATGACAATGTCGCGCTGGACACCTTTGCCTATCAGTACACACGCAAAGCTCCGACGAAAGTTGTGCCCGACGACAATGTCATCGTCCGTCTTTGCACGATTGAATGCTGCTTTACTCACCCGCTCAACGATTCTTCCTGCGAACGGAATGCCGCCCTTATGAAGGACCTGGAGGACTGGAATAAAATCTGCAGCAGGATTTATGTCTGGGATTACACCACGAATTACGCCTATACCGTCGGCATTATGCCGGATTTCGGCGTGCTTCAGGAGAATATGCAGTGTTTCTATGAGCACGGAGTAAAGGGAGTCTATGAAGAGGGCGCCTATTATGTGAACAACTGCAATGCCGAGTTCGGCGAGCTCAGGGCATACCTTATTTCACGCCTGCTGCGTGACCCATACTGTGACTTTGACAGAGAGACGGAGCTTTTCTGCAACTCGTTTTACGGAGAAGGAGGACCGTACATCAGGGAGTTTATCGGCAAAATAACGGAAAACGCCCAAAAGAGAGACAGCGGTATCTACGCCCGTATGACAGATGTGTTTGATTTTTCGCAGGCCGAAGCGGTTCAGCTCGATGAACTCTGGGCAAAGGCTAAAGAGGCTGCAAAAGATGAAAAAGCCCTTGCGGCGATTGAGAGAAGCGAGCTTTCCTGGCGCTATGTCAAGGCCTCTCTGGGCCTCGGAGAATTTAAGGGAGCCGTTGCGGGAAGCAAGGCAAAAGAGGAACTTTACAACGACCTTGTGAAGCACGGTATTGTCACTCTGGGCGAGGGCAGGAGTGAACTGCGCGTAATCAGGAATTACAAATACCTGCCCCCTGAGGATTGGGAAAACAACAGCGCGGGCATAAAGATAAAAGCATTTTTCTATGCTTTTGTTGATTTGCTTTTCGGCCGCCTGACAGGGAGATAACTTAATAATCCCCGCGAAGAGCGTCAGGGGATAAACGGAGGGAAATATGAAAAAACTGATTGCGCTCGGCAAAGAATTCGGCGCCGGATTGGGTGAACGTAAGCTGTCCCTTTATTCGGCGGCAAGCACGTATAAAATATTTGTGTCGGTTGTACCTGTCATAATGCTGATTGTCAGCATTGTGAGATTTCTTCCGCTGTCGGAGGAATACATACTCGGCAGGCTTTCCGGCTTTATGCCGGAACAGGCTATGACAATCCTTGAAAAGGTGATATCGGGTATATATAAAAGCGGAAACGCGGCCTTCACGGTCTCGATTCTGCTCACCCTCTTCTCCGCCAGCGCCTCGATGAGAGAAATAATGACAGGTCTCAACGCCGCTTATAACGTAAAAAAGACCCGTAATATTTTCAAGTATTACGGGAGCTCCGTCATATATATGATTGCTTTTGTCGCAATTCTGCTTATCAGTTTTGTCGTCCTTGCCTACGGGGGAAGGATAATGAGCCTTGTTTCCGCGCATTTCCCCGATAATGCGTATCTCGGCAGTGCCTTTACGATTCTTAAGTATACAAGACACGCTGCCGCGGTTATTATCCTTTTTGCGGCTTTCCTGCTGATGTATACCTTTGTGCCCGCCGGAAAGCGCAAATTTAAGGAACAGTGGCCGGGAGCGCTTTTCACGGCGGTAACCTGGATAGCCTTTTCCGCTGTATTTTCAATATATATTTCCGTTTCGGACAAATTCGGCGCCTACGGTGTCATAGGCTCGGTTCTGGTTGCGATGATGTGGCTGTATTACAACCTCTTCTTTCTTCTTATCGGCGGCTGGCTCAACTGCTTTGTATCAATGAAAAAAGCAGGGAAAACGCAGGCTTCGGAGCCGCGGGAATAAGCTGCCTTCAAAGTCGGCGCAAACTTCATTTCGGGGATAATTTATGAGGATTGCGCCGGGAAATAATACCTGCCGACAACGATAAAGGCCGCACAGTGGTTAACCTGTGCGGCTTGCTTTATATATTAACTTCAGCCCGCCTCTGTACGGACCCGTGATTCTTTTCCGCCTGTTTTGCGGCTCAGAACATGGAAATATTTGCGGGAGTGCATTTGTAAACGCCGTCTTCCACGCCGTGTATTATTTCGACAACCTTATCGTTATAAGGAGTGGGCACCCCGTATTTTTTGCCGTAAGCGCATACGATTCCGTTTATAAAATCTATTTCGGTTTTTTTGCCTTTTTCAAGGTCCTGAAGCATACTCGCCTTGAGAAGGGCGTGCTTTTTGATTGCCGCGGGAATGATTAGAAACGCGATTTTCTTTTTCAGCGCGCCTTTGAAGTCAAGGAGTTTGACTATATCCTTGCCCTGAACCGGCTCGATTTTTATGCCGGCGGCAGCGGCGACATCTATGCACTCTTTAATCAGCATCTGAACGCAGACGCGCGAATCCTTGCGTTGAGCGGCCTCGCCAAAGGTAAGCCCCATGACAGCGCTCATACCGCTGAATGCGGCATTGATAAGCAGTTTAGACCAGCGGACACCCATAAAGTTTTCCTCTATCTCAACCGGGCACATCTGCTCGAGGAACGCCTTGACTTCCATCAGCTTTTCATCTTTTTTGCCGTTCATTCTGCCGAGACCGAAGCTCATTGAATCCGGTTCGCTTGTGAGCTCGACCACGCCCGGCTCAAGCATTGTCGCTCCCCAGGCGACGGTGCAGCCCATAGTCCTGTCTTCACCCACAACCTCGCTCACACTCAGCTCGGGCAGACCGTTCTGCAGGGTGCAGACGATTGAGTCATCCGCCATGAATTCTTCGATGCCTTTGAGCACTTCCTTGTTGAAAAGCTGCTTTGTAAGCAGAATGACGAGGTCATATTTTCCCTGCATTTCGTCGGGCGTCAGCGCCGTAACGGGGACAGTCATTTCAACCGTGCCTGTGATATGCGCGCCGTTTGTTTTCAGCGCCTGAACGTGCTGCTTATTGCGGTTTATCAGGTCAACCTGACCGCCGTTTTTTGAGATATACGCACCGAGCACCGTGCCCAGTGAACCTGCGCCGTAAATACAAGCTCTCATGGTTTATTCCCCTCACATATTTTAATGATTCCGTGTTGAAAACTGCGTTAACACGTCCGCTTAAATTATATGGCCTGCCGCAGCAAATGTCAAGAAAACGGAAAGTTATGCCGCGATATATCTCCGGCGGGTTTCAGCTCTGCAGAAACTCCAGAACCGCGCGGTTGAATTCCCGCGGATGTCCGCTTGCGATAAAATGATTTCCTTTGATGAATACAAGCTCAGCCGAGGGGATGCATTCCGCAATCAGCCTCGTATGCTTTGTCTTTATCATATCATTTGTTCCGGCAATAACGAGCGTCTTTGCCCGTATTTTCGCGAGGTCTTCCGGTTTAACGTCCGGGTCATTGACCATCAGACCGAGCATCTCGGCCTTCAGCCTCGCCGAATCGCTTTTGCCGGCAAACTTTTCGGCGATTCTGTATCCCGCCTCAATGGGAATCTGCGTTGTCCGTTTCACGCCGCCGGCGTTCAGATTGGCGCCGTTTAAAATCAACCTGTTCACGCGGTCCGGATAACGGATGGCAAAAATCATGGCAATATTCCCGCCGTCCGAAAAGCCGAGAAGATGTGCCTTCTCAATCCGGTGCTCATCCATAAAGCCCGACAAATCGTCCGCGAATTGCCTTATCGTAAAAGGCATATCCCCTCTCGGCGTGCGTCCGTGGCCTCTGGTATCCAATGCATACACATGATAGGCTTTTGAGAACTCGTCAATCTGGGCGTGAAAGTAGCCGCAGTTTTCCCCGTTTCCGTGGAGCAGTATAATGGGTTCTCCCTGCCCTTTTTCAATGAAAAAATGTTTTATATCCATACTTTGTCCGTTCTTTTCTTTTTCGCTGTTCCGGTTATTTGACCGGTGTCCGCCCGTATCTAACACGTTTTTTAAAAACAGCCGCCCGGGTCGAGCTAGGCGGCTGTTTTTGCAGGATTAAGAGATAAATTGCATATTATTCAAAAGCGATATCGTTCGCTTTGCTCACGGTGAAATCTTCGGCTTCGCCTCAGATGAAATCGAATGCGGGCGCATTCGGTGAAATTAAATCCGTCTTTTAACCCGCCGCAGGCGGATTTCACCCGAGCGGAGCGAGGATTTCATAACGAAGTGATTTCACCCGTCCGCAAGGACGGATTTAGTTGAAAAAAGCAAGTCTTTCGACTTGCTTTTTTCTGGTGGAGCATAGGGGGATCGAACCCCTGACCTCCAGATTGCGAACCTGGCGCTCTCCCAGCTGAGCTAATACCCCATAGGCTGTATCCGTTACCGGAACAATGTGAATTATACAACCCGGCAGGCGGAATGTCAACAGTTTTTTGTTTTGCCTGCCTTTATTATTAACTCTCCGGATCCGCAGTGGCGGCGCTCAAGTGCGGTATTTATCACCGGTTTTGCGAAAAAATGCGTTTGTATTTTAACCAATTTTTTATCAACCGAAATGTTACGGAGTTAATTCTTTGTTCATATCTGCTAATCAAATTACGCTTTTGTTGTGCTATTTGCTAAAAAGATTTCATAAATCCGTGATTTTCAGTGAAGTTTTGAACATATTATTCACATCAGCGCTTTGTGAATAATGCACAATAACGTAAATGTCGATTTGTGCAAAACGCTTGACAAATCGAAAAAATGTGGTAGAATGAGGCCAACAAATGAAGAAAGGACGGAATGAAAGATGATTTCGGATAACGAAAGAA
Organism: Clostridia bacterium; assembly: GCA_024692685.1. Lineage (GTDB taxonomy): Bacteria > Bacillota > Clostridia > Oscillospirales > Acutalibacteraceae > CAG-177. Next base: position 34,495 of record JAILMJ010000092.1, on the reverse strand, counting down.
GAGAGCTCGAACAGATGCTTCTTGACGAGATCGATCATGAAAAATTCTTCTCATTCAGAAGATTTATGATGGTCCTTGCTCTTGAAAGCCTGCTTAAGTGATTAAACCTTAAGCTCTGTTCCTGTCAAACACCGGCGCGGCCGGTTTACATACCGGAGTTCCGATAATTATTGGCTTCGGAGAAAAACAATCCGGTTAAACAGCTTTTGCGCAGTACCCGGTGTCTCCCGCGCGTTAAACGGCAGACATCCGCGGCGGCAGAAATGCGGCTGCGCACAGCGGTTTAATCTTTAATGATTGAGAACAAAGCGCTGCCGCAGTTCATTCTGCGGCAGTATTTTATTGATATTTCATAAACGGGAGTGCCGGCGCAAATAACAAATCGGCAAATTGACCACTTGACTCCCTTTATAATATATGATAATATTCTTTATGGTAAAAGTTAAGATAGAAAGAAAGGAGTGGGGCGACCCGCTCTTTTGTTTTTGAAGAGGAGCTTATTATGGCTAATGTAAAAGGCGGAAATGTTTCCGCGGCTGTCCGCAAAATCGCGGAGCCGATAGCGCAGGAACTCGGAGTGGAAATCTGGGATATACGCTTTGTCAAGGAAGGCGCCGACTGGTTTCTGAGAATCATTCTGGATAAAGACGGCGGTATCGGTATAGAGGACTGTGAAAAATTCAGCCGGGCGATAGACAAACCGCTTGACGACGCGGATCCGATTGAGCAGAGCTATTGCCTTGAAGTTTCTTCACCGGGGCTTGAAAGGGATCTGACAAGGCCCGAGCATTTCGAGAAATATAAGGGTTCAGCCATAAAGGTTAAGCTTATCAGGCCGCACGAAGGCAAACGTGAATTCAGCGGAATCCTGGAAGATACCGACGGCAAAATGATTGTGCTGCGTCTTGAAGACGGCAGCGCGCTGGAAGTAGATAAAAAAGAAACGTCGTTCATTCGTCTGGACGATTTCAATGACTGACAGAGAGGACTGATTATCAAAATGAAAAACAGTGAATTTTTTGAGGCAGTTTCCGCAATGGCGGCGGAAAAGGGAGTGCCGGAGGAATCTCTTTACGAAGCAATCTCCAAATCAATTATCACATCGGTCAAAAGAGATTTCGGTGACAGAGATATAGTTTTTTGTGAAATCAAGCCCGAAAAAAACACAATCCGTGTTTTTGTAAGGAAAACCATAGTTGAAGAAGTTGAAGACCCCATCGAGCAGATAACCCTCGAAAAGGCGAAAAAGTATTCCAGAAGGAAACTCGCCGTCGGAGATACGGTTGATGTTGAGCTCAACACCAAGGATGTGAGCAGAATAGCCGCCGTCAAGGGCAAGCACCTTCTCAGGCAGAATATAGGCGACGCCGAGCAGGAGCGCAAGAGACAGGAGCTTCAGGATAAAAACCGTGAACTTGCCACGGCCAAGGTTGTCAGAGTTGATCCCGATACTCTCGACTGCATAATCGAAATCGGCAAGATTACCGAGAGACTTCCCAGAAGCGAGCAGATACCCACGGATTCCTTCAGAGAAGGCGATCTGATTAAAGTATATATTTCAGACATAAAAGAGGGCACAAAGGGACCCAAGGCTCTCGTCACAAGAAGACACGACGGGCTTGTAAAGCGTCTGCTTGAGCAGGAAGTTCCCGAAATCGTTGACGGAACGGTTGAGATTATGTCAATTGCGCGTGAAGCGGGTTCAAGAAGCAAAATCGCCGTTATGTCCTCTGACGCAAATGTAGATCCCGTCGGCGCCTGCATAGGCCAGAGAGGCGCGCGTATCAACAGCATAGTTGACGCCCTGGGCGGAGAGAAGCTCGATGTAGTCAATTACAGCGACGACCCGGTGAAATTCGTTGCCGCTTCGCTTGCCCCCGCGGATGTTATCTCCGTTGAGATTCTCAATGAGGATGAGCGTTCATGCAGAGTCACCGTTCCCAATGACCAGCTTTCGCTTGCCATCGGCAATAAAGGCCAGAACGCAAGGCTTGCCGCAAAGCTTACAAAGTGGAAGATAGATATCAAGCCGGAATACGAAGAGCCGGTTATAAATTTTGACGACTGATTACCGAGGAGAAATGTAAATGCCTGCACACCGCAGTGTTCCAATGAGAAAATGCACCGGCTGCAATGAAATGAAGCCGAAAAAAGAACTTGTCAGGGTAGTACGCAGTCCGCAGGGTGAGGTTTCACTTGACCTGACTGGGAAAAAGCCCGGGCGCGGAGCTTATGTCTGCCGCGATGCCGCCTGCTTTGCGAAAGCAAGAAAGGCCCGCAGATTTGAGCGCGCTTTCTCCTGCGACATACCGGATGAGGTTTATGAGTCGATGGAGGAGGAACTGAATAATGGATGACACCCGCTTCCTCTCTCTGCTCGGTCTGTGCAGAAAAGCCGGAAAACTGAGCTGCGGTCACGACAGCGCGCTGGAGGCAATCAAGGCCAAAAAAGCCAGGCTTTGCCTTTTCAGCAGCGACTCGTCAGAGAGACTGAAAAAAGAGATAAATCACGAACTTGATTTTATGCGTTACGATGTTCCCAAAGTTGAGCTGAAATGGGATATGAACGAAATAGGCAGAGCAACAGGTCTTAAATCGGCCGTGCTCACAGTCAATGAAGAGGGTTTTGCGAATTCCATGCTCGGCTATCTCAAAACCGATGAGGAGGGTACCATATGATTACGAAATATAAAATTCAGGATGTTGCTAAGGATCTGGAATTAAAGCCTGCCGACATCATAGGCATACTTGCCGGATATTTTGAGGGCAAAAAGACAAGGACCTCAGTGCTCGAGCCCGATGAGCTTGACGTTGTATTTGAGAATATCATCAAGAGCCACGAGACGGATAATCTTGACGAATACTTCAACCTGCGTTCAAAGCCCGAATCGGAGGAGATTTCCTCAGAGGAAGAGCCGGAGAAGAAGGAAGAAGAAAAACCCGCTCAGGAGGAGAAGCCCGCGGAAGAAAAGAAACCCGCAAAAAAGACGGGCAAAAAAGCCGGCGCAGAGGGCGAAGAGAAGAAGCCTGAAGAGAAAAAAACAGAAGGAAAGAAGCCCGAAGAGAAAAAAGCAGAAGAAAAGAAACCCGAAGAAAAGAAACGCAGGGATGACAAGCATCCCAAGATGCCCCTTATGCCGGACAGACCCCGCAATGTTCCGCAGAAGGATAAAAATAAAGAGAACAAACCCGCCCAGTCAAGGACCAAGGGCGAGCAGACCACCGTTAACCTCAGGTCAGACAATGTTGACCTTGAGAAATATAACGAGAAATATGAAAACATTGCGCCTGCAAGTTCATCAAGCGCTATGGAAAAGGGCCCCTCAAAGCAGAAGATTAACCAGAAGAGCAAGCAGTATAGAAAGCAGGGCGCCCGTCCCCGCAAAAAAGAGACCGAGAAGGAAAGACTTGAGAGAATCAGAGCCGAAAGAGCCAAAAAACCTCAGCTTCAGCTCAAGCTTCCCGAGGAAATCACTGTCGGCGAGCTTGCTTCAATGCTCAAGATGACTGCCGCCGAGGTTATCAAGAAACTCTTTGCCCTCGGTCAGATGGCGACTATCAACGACGTGCTCGACTATGATACTGCCGCGATAGTTGCGGAGGAACTCGGCGCGAAGGTTGAAAAGCTTGTTGTTGTCACCATTGAAGACAGGATTATCGATGACAGCGAAGACGATGAGAAAGACCTTCAGCCCAGAGATCCGGTCGTTGTTGTTATGGGTCACGTTGACCACGGCAAGACCTCAATTCTCGACGCTATCAGAAATACTTCCGTCACAGCCGGAGAGGCCGGCGGTATCACCCAGCATATCGGCGCTTACAGAGTGTCGGCAAACGGCTCGGATATCACCTTCCTTGATACTCCCGGTCACGCCGCGTTCACCGCAATGCGTCTGAGAGGCGCCATGGCGACCGATATAGCGATACTTGTTGTCGCAGCCGATGACGGCATTATGCCTCAGACCATTGAGGCTATAAACCACGCAAAAGCGGCAGGCGTTCAGATTATAGTCGCAATCAACAAGATGGACAAACCCACCGCCAACCCCGACAGGGTTCTGCAGCAGCTCACCGAGTATGAGCTCGTTCCCGAAGAGTGGGGCGGCGAAACCATCTGTGTGCCCGTTTCCGCTGTCACAAAGCAGGGCATAGATAAACTCCTTGAATCGGTTCTGCTTGTTGCGGAAATGCAGGAGCTCAAGGCCAACCCCAACCGCTCGGCAAAGGGCGTTGTTATCGAGGCAAGGCTTGACAAGGGCAGAGGACCGATATCCACCCTCCTTGTTCAGAACGGAACCCTTAATTCGGGCGACATCATCGTCGCCGGCACCGCCGTGGGCAGAGTCAGGGTTATGACCGATGACAAGGGACGCAAAGTCAACCACGCAGGTCCTTCCGTTCCCGTTGAAATCATGGGTCTCGCGGAGGTTCCTCAGGCAGGCGACAGCTTCGACGCGGTTAACGATGAGAGACTTGCCAGAGAGCTTGTTGAGCAGAGAAAGGCAAAGGCCAAGGAAGAGCAGTTTAAAGAATTCCAGAAGGTTACCCTTGAAAACCTCTTTGATTCCATCAAAGACGGCGAACTCAAGGATCTTAATATCGTTATCAAGGCGGACGTTCAGGGCTCGGCGGAAGCCGTCAAGCAGAGCCTTGTCAAGCTTTCAAACGACGAAGTCAGAGTCAAGGTCATTCACTCAGGCGTCGGCGCAATCAACGAAAGCGATGTTATGCTCGCCACTGCTTCAAATGCAATTATTGTCGGCTTCAATGTAAGACCGGATAACGTTGCGGCGGAGAACGCCGAGCGTGACGGAGTTGATATCAGATGTTACAGAGTTATTTATGACTGCATCAACGAAATCGAGGCGGCCATCAAAGGTATGCTTGCCCCGAAATTCAGGGATGTTGATATCGGCACCGCGGAGGTCAGACAGGTTGTCAAGATTTCCTCTGTCGGCAATGTCGCCGGCTGCCACGTTACCTCGGGCAAGGTTACTCGCGGAGCAAAGGTCAGAGTTGTCAGAGACGGCGTGATTGTCGCCGAGGACGAAATGGGATCCCTGCGCAGATTCAAGGACGACGTCAAGGAAGTTGCCTCCGGCTATGACTGCGGTATCGGCCTTGCCAAGTTCAACGATATCAAAGAGGGCGACATTTTCGAAATATTTGTCACCGAAGAATATAAAGACTAAGAGGTGAGCCTGATGGCCGGGTATAAAATCGACAGAGTTTCCGAAGATATAAAAAGGGAAATAGCAGCGATAACCCGCGAGCTCAAGGATCCGAGAGTTATGGATAAAATGCTGACAGTGGTCAATGTTGATGTCAGCTCAGACGCCTCCTACGCCAAGGTCTATGTCAGCGCGCTTGACGGAATTGAAACCGCGCGCACGGCTGTCAAGGGCCTTACATCGGCAACGGGATATATGCGCCGTGAACTCGGCAAACGTCTCCATCTGAGAAAAACTCCGGAGCTTAAATTCTATGCCGATGACTCCATCGAAAAAGGTATGGAGATTGCCGGTATGCTTAATAATATTATTGTTGAGGACGAAGCAGATGAGAATTGACCTTCGTGAAACAGCTGAATATTTGCTTGAAAACGATGATTATGTCTTTCTTTGTCACACCTCTCCGGACGGTGATACGGTCGGCAGCGCCGTTGCTCTTGCCTACGGTCTGAGGTCTAAGGGCAAAAGGATTATCATCAGATGCGGCGATGAATTCGCAAAGGATTATGACTTCATGTTCGCGGATTACGAGGAGCCTGATTTTGAGCCGAAGCGCGTTGTGACGATTGATGTTGCGGATAACAAACTGCTTGGCGAGAAATATGACGCGCTTTACGGCGGCAGGGTCGATCTCTGCATTGACCACCACGCGTCGAATATCCTTTATGCTCAGCGTGTCTGCCTTGAAGCCGACTCAGCTTCAACCGCGGAGATGATATTCATCCTTCTCGGGCTTATGAATATTGAGATAACTCCCATCATAGCCTCGTGTCTTTTTACGGGAGTCACGACTGACACCGGTTGTTTCCGCTACTCAAACACAACCCAGCGCACCTATGACATTGCGGCAAAGCTTGTCGGCCTCGGCGCGGACAGTTACAATATTATTCAGGTTTTCTTTGAAACCAAGACCAAGACCTACGCCGCCCTTGAGCGCCTCGCTCTTGACACTATGAGATTTTATTTCTCGGACAGGTGCGCCTTGATTTGCGTAACCCGCGATATGTTTGAAAAGACAGGCTCCGATGACAGCGAGACCGTGAAGCTTGCCAATATACCCAGGCAGATTGAGGGTGTGCTTGTCGGTGTGGTGATGCGTGAACTCGAAGACGGTTCATTCAAGGCTTCGGTAAGAACCCACGGCGATATTGATGCCTCGGCAATCTGCAAACGTCTCGGAGGAGGAGGCCACGCCGGAGCCGCGGCCTGCGTAATCAAGGCGGAAAAGCAGCAGGCGATAAATATGCTGCTCAAAGAAGTGGAAGCCGAAATCGATACCCACAACATATATTGAATATAATAACCGTTTCAAGGACTCCGGCGCGTTGCTTTTTGCTTTGCCGCCCGAGGCTCTACAGAAACGGTCAGATATCCGCCCGTAGCACAGCTGGATAATGCATCGGATTCCGATTCCGGGGAGCGGGGGTTCAAGTCCCTTCGGGCGGGCCAGAAAAACATAACTCGAACATCACCGTTACAGGTGAAACGTTCGGGTTATGTTGCTTTTTTTCTGAAATTCTCTGATTTGCAAACCCTCCGCATATAAGTCAGCTTTTTTTATTATAATGCCAGATTTGAATTGATATAGCGCGTCGAGTGTGATATTATAATTGAAATTGCCGCGGGGAAAATCGCGGCACATATGCAAACACGCGGTTTGCCCAATAAACAGGGAAGGGTCCGACTGTCTGTCGGGCAGGGATTATGAGACGTAAAATCAATATGCTTGAGGGCGGTATTCTCAAAAGCATCATTCCGTTTGCGCTCCCGATTATGCTTTCGAGTCTGCTTCAATACAACTACTCATTGGTTGACAATATAATAGTAGGCAGATATGTCGGCACAGACGCGCTTGCGGCTGTCGGAAACGTTGCTTCGATCAACTCGTTTGTCATCGGCGCGGCTGTCGGTCTTACAAGCGGTTTCACAATACCGGTGCTTCACGCCTACGGCGCGGGCGACAGGGAAAAGGCTTCTCACTACGCCGGCTCATCAATAGTCGCTTCGTTTATGATAGGACTGGTAATTGTTGTTGTTGCCCATATCGTTTCGACCCCGCTTCTGCGGCTTATCGGCACACCGGATGACATTATCGGTCTGTCGGCGGCGTATGTGAACATCCTGTATTTTGCGGTCCCCATCCAGATGCTCTCCAACAATTTCACGGCAATTTCAAGGGCCGTCGGCGAGAGTAAAAAACCGCTTTATTTCTTCACCGTGAGCGTGCTGTTGAACTTCGCGCTTGATCTGCTGTTCGTCGGACGCTTCGGCTGGGGCGTTGAGGGCGCGGCTGCGGCCACATTTATTTCTCACTTCGCGACTGCTGCGATGACAGGTTTTTATGTAATTAAAATCAATCCGGATATCCATATACGTATACAGGATCTGAAACCCGATCCCGCGGCTATACGGGAGCAGGTTAAACTCGGGATTCCGGTTTCAATGCAGTTCACCGTCACATCTATCGGTTCAATGTGCATGCAGAGCGCGGTAAACTCCTTCGGCAAGGATGTTATGGCGGGATTCACGGCTGCGGGCCGTGTGGAAAATCTGGCAAACATTCCGCTTTCCGGTCTCGGCGTAGCCAATCAGACCTTTGTCGGCCAGAATTACGGCGCGCGCCGGTACGGAAGAATTATTGAGGCGGTTCGCAAAATTTTCATTCTTGATGTTGTTCTTTCGCTTGTGATGAGCACTCTGCTTCTCAGCTTCGGCACACCGGTTGTCTCCCTGTTTATGAAGGAAACCAACCTTGCAGTGATGGCGGCCGCAAAGCGTTATCTCCTCGCCACGGCTCAATGCTTCAGCCTGGTTGCCGTCCTCTTTGTTATGAGGAACTCCCTGCAGGGTATGGGCTACACCTACGCCAATGCCGTTGCCGGCACGGGAGAACTGCTCGGCAGGATATCCGTTGCCTTTATCTTTTCAAAACTCATCGGCTTCAACGCCGTTTGCTATGCGGCGCCCGCCGCGTGGCTGCTTGCGGATATTCCGCTTGTCATTATTTATCTTGTAAAGCGCAGACGGTTCCTGCGTCCTGAGGCGGAAAAGCAAAGCGAAGCGCGCGCAACTTAAACATAATACGAAAACCGCTCAGTTTGTAAATCTTCTTGGCGGGTATGTTGACGGCAATTATTTTATACCTGTCAGATTTGGCTTTAAGGAATCAGTAAACGGCGATAATGCGCTGTATATTGTAGTTTGTGATGAGGGTATAAAAAAAGACAAGGTCATCAACGCATCCGCCGCAGCCAATACATCTCGCTTGTCCACTATTAGTATAGCAAGACTTGCGAAATCTGTCAACAATAAAGATATAATAAAATATCTTCCTGCAAATATGTTGAACGCTCGGCAAAAAACAATAAAAAATAACGCTATTGCCGATTCGTTGAAACAAGCAAACGACAAGAATGACCGCATAAAAAATCAGCCCCTGCCGTTGTTTCACAGCGGCAGGGGTTTTGCAGTATAAACAGAACATCCGTTTTCAGATATTCGCCTTTGTTTCGCAATAGACACAGCGATAGATTTTGTTATTCTCATCGGTGAGGCGGAAAACATGTTTTAATTCCTGCTCAACCGAGGTGATACAGCGGGGATTTTTGCATTTTATGACATCGGTGAGAGTCAGGGGCAGCGATATTTCGCGCTTTTCAATGAGTTTGCCGTCCTTTATGATGTTGACGGTTGCGCCCGGATCGACAAAGCCGATGATATCGATATTCACGGGTATGTCCGCGTCAATTTTGATGATGTCCTTCTTGCCCATTTTACGGCTTGTGACATTTTTTATTATGGCAACGGAGCAGTCCGCGTTTTCAAGGCCGAGAAGTTCATACAGCTTCATTCCGCAGCCGGCCGTAATATGGTCGATAACTATTCCGTTATTTATTGAATCAACGTTCATTTCTCCGCCTCCCCGAGCAGTTTTAATATCAGTGCCATGCGCATATATTTCCCGTAGAGCACCTGCTTGAAGTAGCACGCTCTCGGGTCGCTGTCAATCGCCACGCTTATCTCGTTGACCCTGGGGAGAGGGTGCATAATCGCAAGGTCGGGCTTTGCGTTTCTGAGCTTACCCGGCTCAAGAATATAGCTGTCTTTCAGGCGGAGATAATCCTCTTCGTTGAAGAATCTTTCACGCTGAACGCGTGTCATATAGAGGATGTCAAGGTCTGCAATGGCATTCTCGAGGCTCGTTGTCTGGGTGTAGGGGATGTTATTCTTTTTGAGCACATCCTTTTTTATGTAACTCGGCAGTTTCAGCTCTTCGGGAGAGATGAGCACAACCTTTATTCCCTTGTATCTTGACATCGCGGAAATGAGCGAGTGAACTGTTCTGCCGAATTTAAGGTCGCCGCAAAAGCCGAGCGTCAGATTGTCAAAGCCGCCCTTTTCGCGGTAAATCGTCAGCAGGTCGGCGAGCGTCTGAGTCGGGTGATTGTGACCTCCGTCGCCCGCGTTAATGACGGGAATGCTTGCGTTCTGAGACGCCACAAGCGGAGCACCTTCTTTTGGATGACGCATTGCGATGATGTCGGCGTAGCAGCTTACCGTCTTGGCGGTATCGGCAACGCTCTCCCCCTTGGCGGAGGATGAACTGTTTGCCTCCGAGAAGCCGATTACACTGCCGCCCAGCTCAAGCATCGCGCTTTCAAAGCTGAGCCTGGTCCTTGTTGACGGCTCATAAAAGAGCGTGGCAAGCTTTTTGTACCTGCACTTTTCACGGTATTTTTCCGGGTTGGCTATGATATCGTTGGCAACGGTTATCAGTTCCTCAATATCCTGTGTTGAAAGATCGAGAATGTTTATAAGACTTCTCATACATTTCCCCCTATCCAGCTTTCATCGGACGGGTTGTTGCGGAAGGCGATAAGGCGGCGGACATCCTCGGGCTTTATGTAGCCCTCCTGAGCCGCGACCTCGGCAATGACGTCAAAGTTTGTGAGCGAGACATTTTTAACTTCCGCCTGGGCGAGGCGGTCAATGCCCTTTTTCATTCCGTAAGTAAAGATTGAGGCGATGCCGAGCACCTGCGCTCCGGCATCTCTGAGCACATTAACGACCTCGATAACACTGCCGCCGGTTGAAATCAGGTCCTCAACCACAACGACCTTCTGACCGGGTTCGAGTTTGCCCTCAATCTGATTCTGCCTGCCGTGGTCCTTTGCTCCGGAGCGGACATAACCCATAGGCAAGCCCATAATATGACCGGTAATCGCGGCGTGAGCTATACCTGCGGTTGAGGTTCCCATCAGCACTTCAGCATCGGGGTAGTTCTCTTTGATTAGGGAGGCAAGCCCGTTTTCTATGTCGTTGCGCACTTCGGGAGCGGTCAGGGTCAGGCGGTTGTCGCAGTAGACGGGACTTTTAATTCCGCTTGCCCAGGTGAAGGGTTCCTCGGGTCTGAAAAATACAGCTTTGATTTTAAGCAGATCGCGCGCTATGAGCTTCTCCATATCGTTCATCCTTTCAGCCGACGAAATCGGCAAGACATTTTTCATACGCCTCAACGGGGTCTTCAGCGGCAGTAACCGGTCTGCCGACAACTATGTAATCGGAACCTATTTCCTTTGCGCGGGCGGGGGTGGTGATTCTCTTCTGGTCTCCTGCGGAGGAGTCTGAAAATCTGATGCCCGGAGTGACCGTCAGGAAAGACTGCCCGCAGACTTCGTGAACTTTTCCCGCCTCAAGAGGTGAGCAGACCACTCCGTCAAGCCCTGCTTTTTTCGCGTTCAGGGCGTAGTGCATGACAACTCTGTCAATGGGTTCTTTTATGAGCAGTTCATTTTCCATACGCTCCTGGTCCGTAGAGGTGAGCTGGGTGACTGCTATAAGCAGGGGGCGGGAGCCGTCCGGCCTTGTGAGTCCTTCAAGCGCGGCTTCCATCATTGCCGCCGTGCCTGCGGCGTGAAGGTTGCAGATGTCAACATCGAGGGATGAAAGCACTGCCATAGCCTTCTTTACAGTGTTGGGTATATCGTGAAGTTTAAGGTCCAGAAAAATCCTGTGACCTCTGTTTTTTATTTCTCTGACAATCTGCGGCCCTTCGGCGTAGAAAAGTTCCATTCCGATTTTGACGAAAGGTTTTTTGCCGGTGAACTTATCAAGAAAAGCGAAGGTCTGCTCTTTGCCCGGAAAATCGCAGGCAATAATGACATCCTTACCCATCGGTTCGGCCTCCTGTTAAACTTTTTAAATCTGTTATTGCGTATTTATCCATAACTCCGGGCAGAGCGGCTATTATGTCTCTGCACGCATAGGGATTGACAAGGTTTGCGGCGCCGACTTCGACTGCAGTTGCGCCCGCGAGCATCATCTCGATTACATCCTCTGCGCTTGAAACTCCGCCCATACCTATGACGGGCACTTTGACAGCGCCCGCTACCTGATAAACCATTCTCAGGGCGACAGGGAAAACCGCTTCCCCCGAGAGGCCGCCGGTTGTGTTTGCCAGCACGGGTCTTCTTGTTTTCAGGTCAATTCTCATACCCAGAAGGGTGTTTATAAGGCTTATGCCGTCCGCGCCCTCAGCTTCGCACGCCTTCGCTATTGCCGTGATATCCGTGACATTGGGTGAAAGCTTCATAATAACAGGTTTTGAAGTCACCTTCTTAACCGCCGCCGTAACCTGAGCCGCGGCAGCTGGGTCAGTGCCGAAGGACATTCCTCCGCCGTGAACATTCGGACAGCTGATGTTTATCTCAAGCCAGCCTATTTCATCGCATTTATCGAGCTTTTCACAGGTATAGGCATATTCATCAACCGAAAAACCGCTGACGTTAGCCATCACCTTTTTGTGAAAGCACTGTTTTAACTTCGGAATTTCTTCGAAAATGACTTTTTCAACTCCCGGATTCTGAAGACCGACGGCGTTGAGCATTCCCGAGGAGCACTCCGCGATTCTCGGAGTGGGGTTGCCGAATCTCGGCTGAGCGGTGGTGCCCTTGAAAGAAAAGGTTCCGAGCAGGTTTATATCGTATAAATCGGCAAATTCATAGCCGTAGCCAAAGGTGCCGGAGGCGGGAATAACGGGATTGTCAAGGGTTATACCGCAAAGGTTTACGCTCATTTTTCCCATAATATTTCCTCCTTGAGCAGCACGGGTCCGTCTTTGCAGATGCGCTTGAAGCCCGTAACTGTTTTGCACGAGCAGCCCATACACGCTCCGAAGCCGCAGCCCATTCTCTCCTCAAAACTGAACTGACCGTCCGTGACAGAGGCTGAATATACCGCTTTGAGCATAGGCTCGGGTCCGCAGGTGTAGAAATAAGAGTAATCCGTATTCATAGCCGCTGTGACGAAGCCTTTGATACCGCGGCTGCCGTCAACCGTTGTAACTTTCACATCGCAGCCGAGCGCTTCGAAATCGTCAGGGCAGAAAATCTCGTCGGCGGTGTTAAAGCCGAGAATGACGGAGACCTTTTTATTCTCCGCAATGAGTTTTTTCGCAAGGAAATAAAGAGGCGGTATGCCCACGCCTCCGCCGATGAGCAGAGGGGAGGAGCCGGAAACCGAGGTGTCGTAGCCGTTGCCCAGCCCCGTGAGAATATCGAGGGCAGTTCCCTCGGGCATAAGGCTCATTTTTTCCGTGCCTCTGCCGACAATCTTGTATATTACCGTGACTCTGTCACCCTCGCAGTCAAAGACCGAGATAGGTCTGCGGAGATAGAGCCCGTCAATGAGAATGTTGATGAAAGTGCCGGGAGCCGTCACGGCGGACGTATCACCGGAAAGGGTCATCTTCATCACATTATCCGTCAGGCGGTCATTTGATATTACGGTGAATATGCCTTGCTTCATATTTAACCTCAGGAATCTATGGTTGAAATTGTTATAGTTGTTTCTTCAAGTACGTCGAGCAAAACTCTGACGGTATCCAGAGAGGTGAAGATTGTGACATTGTTTTCCGTAGCGCAGCGGCGGATTTCAATGCCGTCATCATAGTGAACGCCCGAGAGTATGGCTCTTGTGTTTATGACATAACTCACATAGCCTGCGCGGATGGATTCGAGAATCTCATCACTGCCCTCGCTTATCTTGCCTCTGACCTTTGTGTGAATACCGTTTGCCCTGAGATAGTTTGCCGTGCCGATGGTCGCCTCAATGTTGAAGCCCATATTGTAAAATCTTCTGATGAGCGGGAGAGCTTCCGCCTTGTCCTCATCGGCGAGAGTGACAAGCACCGTGCCGTAATTCTGGAGATTCATTCCGGAGGCGGTGAGCGCTTTGAACATCGCTCTGTGAAGCTTGTCATCGTAGCCGATGGCTTCACCGGTTGACTTCATCTCGGGGGAAAGGTAGGCATCAAGACCCTTTATCTTGTTGAATGAGAATACGGGAACTTTGACATAGTAACGTTTCTTTTCCTCAGGGTAGAGCGAGAATATGCCCTGCTCCTTGAGGGTCTTGCCCATAATGACCTCTGTGGCTATGTCGGCTAAGGAGTAGCCGGTTGACTTTGAGAGGAACGGAACCGTTCTTGACGAGCGGGGATTGACCTCTATGATATAAACGTTTTCGTTTTTATCAACGATGAACTGGATGTTGTAAAGGCCGACAATTCCGATGCCTATGCCGAGTTTTTTGGCATATTGGAGGATTATTCCCCTGACTTTGTCGGAAATGCTGAATGTCGGATAAACGCTGATTGAGTCGCCGGAATGAATTCCGGTGCGTTCAACGAGTTCCATTATGCCCGGCACGAAAACATCTGTGCCGTCGCAGATGGCGTCTACCTCAATCTCCTTGCCCTGGATATATTTGTCAACGAGAACGGGCTTGTCCTCATCGATTTCAACCGCGGTTTTAAGATAATGGCGCAGGTCTTCATCTTTTGAAACTATCTGCATTGCGCGGCCGCCGAGTACGAAGGAGGGCCTCACGAGAACGGGATAGCCGATTTCGTTTGCCGCCTTGATTCCGTCCTCAATCTTTGTGACCGCTCTGCCCTCAGGCTGGGGAATACCGAGCTCAACAAGGATTTTCTCGAAACTGTCACGGTTTTCCGCTCTCTCGATTGCGTCACAGTCCGTGCCGATAATCTTTACGCCTCTTTCCATAAGAGGAGCGGCAAGGTTGATGGCTGTCTGACCGCCGAGGGAAGCGATGACACCCTCGGGTTTTTCAAAGTCGATTATCGCCATTACATCTTCCGGGGTAAGAGGCTCGAAATAAAGCTTGTCGGCGGTGGTGTAGTCCGTGGAAACCGTTTCGGGGTTATTATTGATTATGATTGCCTCATAGCCTGCGCGTTTGATTGTCTGAACGGCGTGAACGGTTGAATAGTCAAATTCAACGCCTTGGCCTATTCTTATCGGGCCGGCGCCAAGCACGACGATTTTCTTCTTGTCCGTAAGTCTGGACTGATTTTCGCCCGTGTAGGAGGAGTAGAGATAGGCAATATATTTGCCGGTGTGAAGAGTATCGACCATTCTGAATATCGGCACGATACCAAGAGACCTTCTGCGGTTGAAGATTTCGATTTCATCGCAGTTACGCAGATATGCGATGTATTTATCGGAGAAGCCCATAACCTTGGCATGTCTGAGTTTTTCTTCTGTCAGCTCGCCTTCGGCAATCACTTTTTCCTCGGCGACTATTCTTGCGTATGCCTCAAGGAAGAGCTCGGTTACCATTGTGACACGGTGCAGCTTCTCGATGCTTGCGCCTCTGCGGAGCAGCTCAAATACCGCATAGACGTTGTCGTCCTTGAATTCGGAAATGTAGTCAAACAGCTGCTCATCGGTGTAGTTATCAAACTTGGCAAGCCTGAAATGGCACACGCCCGTTTCAAGTGAGCGTACGGATTTCAGGAGACATTCTTCGAGGCTTGAGCCTATGCCCATAACCTCACCCGTTGCCTTCATCTGGGTGCCGAGAGTGTTGGGGGCATCGGCAAACTTGTCAAACGGGAATCTCGGGAATTTTGCAACTATATAGTCAAGCGAGGGCTCGGTTGCGGCAGTGCCGCCGGCCACGGGGATATCTTCGAGCGCCATGCCGAGAGCAATCTTGGCGGTAACTCTCGCGATGGGATATCCGCTTGCTTTTGACGCGAGGGCGGAGGAGCGGGAAACTCTGGGGTTAACCTCGATAAGATAGTATTTGCTTGATTCGGGGTCAAGCGCAAACTGGACATTGCAGCCGCCCTCAATTTTCAGCTCTTTTATAATCTTTATTGCGCTGTCGTTGAGCATTTTGAGATCCTTGTCATTGAGTGAAAGGATGGGGGCAACAACTATCGAGTCGCCGGTATGTACGCCGACGGGGTCAATGTTTTCCATTCCGCAGATGGTGATAGCCTTGTCATTGGAATCGCGCATAACCTCAAATTCTATTTCTTTATATCCCTTGACGCTCTTCTCTATGAGCACCTGATGGACAGGGGAAAGCTTGAAGGCGTTGAGGCCTATTTCAACAAGCTCCTGCTCGTTGTTGGCAAAGCCGCCGCCCGTGCCGCCCAGTGTGAACGCGGGGCGCAGAACAACGGGATAGCCGATATCAAGCGCTGCCTTTTTCGCCTCTTCGATGCTGTAAGTGATTTCGGAGGGGATAACGGGCTCGCCGATGGACTCGCACATCTCTTTGAAAAGTTCTCTGTCTTCCGCTTTCTCAATGCTTTCGCTGGATGTGCCGAGAAGCTCGACTCCGCATTCCTTGAGTATACCTTTTCTTTCAAGCTGGATAGCAAGGTTGAGGCCTGTCTGTCCGCCGATGCCGGGAACAATGGCGTCCGGGCGCTCGAAGCGGAGAATCTTCGCGATATATTCGAGTGTGAGAGGCTCCATATAGACCTTATCCGCTATTGAGGTGTCCGTCATTATGGTTGCCGGGTTGGAGTTGCACAGGATGACTTCATAGCCCTCCTCTTTCAGAGCGAGGCAGGCCTGGGTGCCGGCGTAGTCGAATTCAGCCGCCTGACCTATTACGATGGGTCCGGAGCCGATAATCAGCACCTTTTTAACATCAGTTCTTTTTGCCATTTTTTAATTCCTCCGTTTTATAGACTGCTTTCCCGTTGCAAACTGTCAGATAACATTTACCGGAAAGACTGATTCCTTCATAGGGTGTTGACTTGCCTTTGGATAAGAAAGAGGCGGAGTCAACGGTGAATATCTCCTCAGGTTTCCAGACCGTAAAATCTCTGCCGAGCGGAATGGAAAACCGTTTTCGCGGGTTGACGCACAGTAGTTCAACAAGTTTTTCGAGTGAAATTATATTTTCTTTAACGAGCTTTGTGTAAAGCACGGGAAAGGCGGTTTCAAGCCCCGTTATACCGAAGGCACTGCCTTCGAGGCCTTTGTCTTTTTCTCCGGCCGAGTGGGGAGCGTGGTCGGTGGCGATGATATCTATTGTGCCGTCGCAAATACCCTCAACAAGCGCAAGGCGGTCTTCGGCAGAGCGCAGAGGGGGATTCATTTTGAACCTGCCCTCCTCTTTGAGGTCGTTTTCATCGAGCGTCAGATAATGGGGAGCCGTTTCGCAGGTGACATCAACTCCCGCCTTTTTGGCTTTTCTGATTAAATCCACGCTCTCCTTGCAGGAGATGTGGCAGACGTGGTAGGCGCAGCCGGTTTCGGCGGCAAGTTTCAGATCTCTCTCAATGGGCTTCCATTCGCTTTCGCTGCATATGCCTCTGTGCCCGTGCTCCAGGGCGTATTTGCCCTTATGGATGTAGCCTCTTGCCAGGAGCGAATTATCCTCGCAATGGGCGACTATAATCTTGTTGAGTGACTTTGATTTAAGCATTGCTTCGCGCATAAGCGCTTCACTCTGGATTCCTCTGCCGTCATCCGAGAAGGCTACGACCTTCTGATAAATGGCATTCATATCCGAAAGCCTTTCGCCTCTTTCGCCCACGGTTATTGCGCCGTAGGGATAGATGTTTATTTCGGATTCGATATTGATAATTGAAAGCTGGATGTCGAGATTCTTTTTACAGTCGGGGACGGGATTGAGGTTGGGCATTGTGCAGACAGCTGTGTAGCCGCCGTGCGCCGCCGCCCTTGAGCCGGTTTTAATGGATTCTTTATAAAAATAACCCGGCTCGCGAAAATGAACATGCACATCGCAAAAACCGGGAAAAACAAAATATTCGGAATTGTTAAGAGCCAAAAGGGAGGGGTCTGCATCCAGGCTTTTGGCAAAAGAAGCCTGAACGAGGTAGGAATATTCATTTTTGATGAATCCGGCATTTAACTGCATCGTATAACTCCCCTTCAAAAGCAAAAGGACCCTGCCCGTCGGCAAGATCCGCATACACAGACATAAAACGCAGAAATGAAATCTGCGCCTTACCCGATATTCAAACCTTGCCGGTCTCTCGGTACCGACTTAAAGATTGTTTTTTACTGATGAAATTTTAACATTGAGCAAAGGTTTTGTCAATGTTAATCGGACGAATTTTTTTATTTTGTGCAGATTGATAAAATACGCAAATTCAGGCGGCGTATTTTGGGAAAAATTTCATTGCCCGCCGCTTAATCGGCGGCAGGCACAATCGAGTCGCCCGTGTCGGTTATTTCCCTGATAACGGGTCTCTCGCTTCCGGTCATATTGGGCGAGTGGAAGATGAGATAAAGCCTGTCATCGTGTGAAAAAATCATACCGTGACCGCCGTCGTCTTTGAGAATGGGTTCGAGATGTTCAATTTCCCCGGAAATCGAGCCGCTGCCGAACCTCACCACACATTCTGCATACTTGCCCTGAATGAAGGTGGACCATATCATCAGAAGGACTCCGGTCTTTGTTCTGAACATAAACGGGCCGTCGGTGACAAAGTGATCGCCGTAGTGCTTGGGGTCCGCCCATTCGGGGTCGGAGGCCTTGAATAAGGTTACGGGCTCGCCCATAGGTATCGTCAGATCCTCGCTCAGGCGCTGATAACAGATTGTGCCGTCCCATATCTGGGTGTGCTCGTGGCAGAAAACAATATAGGGCAGGCCGTCTTCAACATACAGCGTGCCGTCGAGGCACTCCCAGTTTTCGGGTGTTGCCGCGCCTACGCTGTGGGGAACAAACGGTCCCATCGGCGAATCCGAGCGCAGGATATAAGTACCCCTCAGCCCGTTTTCCTTGGTAAAGGTGGCAAACATATAATATTTGCCGTTATATTTATGCACCTCCGGCGCCCAGTTGACCTCACGGTCAAGAGAATATTCCTCCGAATTGAAGCATTCGTGAGGCTTGCTCCAGGTCTTGAGATTCTCGGAAACATACACGTCAAAGCCGTGCGTGAAACGGCCAAAGGACGCCGCTCTTGTGCCGTACATATAGAATTTGCCGTTTTCACAGAGAACAAAAGGGTCTCTTATGTTTATTTCATCAAGTTTCATTTTTATCTCCCCTTTCCTCAATCTTATTATAATGTAAAAGAAAAACACAGTCAAGAAAAAACAAAACAGCTCCGGTATGACGGAGCTGTCTGATTGAATTGTGTTACGCTTTCTTATTCTTTTGCGATGCTCTTCTGATTGCCTTGACTATCTCGACAATCGGGATTACAAGGAAGGCAAGGCCGAGCGAAGTAAAGTATTCGGTAAGGGAAATCTCCGCAAAGTCGAAGGCCTTCGCAAGGAACGGGATGTAAATAACAACCGTTGAGAGAATGAGCGAAAGTACCATAGCGCCGACGAGATACCAGTTTATTGAGCCCATCTTGAAAAGGGAAACAGTGCGTGAGCGCATATTGTATGAGTGGAAAATCTCCGCCATTGAAAGCGTAAGGAATGCCATGGTCATACCGTTCTGGTGGATAAGTTCATTTGATACCGCGAATACTCCGGTCAGGGGAATGGTCTGGCCGACGGTTTTTCCGCCCATTATAATTCCCGCCGCGTAAGCCGCAAGAGTGAGCACGGTAACCATTATACCCTGCCAGGCGCAGTCAAAGCCCATGCCGTTTGCAAAGATGCCGTCCTTGCTGTCCCTGGGCGCGCGCTTCATAATGCCTTTTTCGCCCTTTTCCATACCGAGGGCAAGAGCGGGGAAGCAGTCGGTTATAAGGTTAATCCAGAGCAGGTGAACAGGCTCGAAAAGAATGAAGCCGAACAGACTTGCCACAAAGATTGAAACAACCTCGGAAAGATTGGAGGAGAGAAGGAACTGGATTGCGCCGCGGATGTTGTCATAAATTCTTCTGCCCTCTTCAACCGCGTTGACTATGGTGGCGAAGTTGTCGTCCGCGAGAACCATATCGGCAACGTTCTTTGTAACATCCGTGCCCGTAATACCCATGCCTACGCCTATGTCCGCGCTCTTGATTGAAGGAGCGTCATTAACACCGTCACCGGTCATGGCGGTTATCATACCTGCTTTTTTCCAGGCGGTAACTATTCTTACCTTGTGTTCGGGCTGAACGCGGGCATAAACCGAATAATCGTAAATGCGGCTGTCAAGTTCTTCATCGCTCATTTTATTGAGCTCACTGCCGGTTATAGCTCCGCTTTCATCCTCGATTATACCGAGCGACTTGGCTATGGCAACGGCTGTATCCTTGTGGTCGCCCGTAATCATTATCGGTCTGATGCCGGCTGTGCGGCATTCGTCTATGGCGTCGATAACTTCAGGACGGACCGGGTCAATCATACCCGTGAGGCCGAGATAGCAAAGTCCGTTTTCAATCTCGCTTGCCTCGTTTGAGGGCTGAGTGTCATATTTCCTCATTGCAACGCAGAGAACGCGCAGGGCTTTGTCAGCCATTTCCTTGTTCTGCGAAGCAATCTTTTCCCTGAGTTCTGCGGTCATGGGAACCTGCTGACCTTCAATAAGCGCACAGTCGCAGTGCGTGAGCACAACATCGGGAGCGCCCTTTGTGTACTGAACGAAACCATCGCCGGTTTTATGGATGGTGGACATCATCTTTCTGCCGGAATCAAAGGGGGCTTCGCCTACTCTCGGAGTGACTTTTTCGAGGTCATACTTTTTAAGACCGAGGTTGTTTGCGTAGGCAACAAGAGCCGCTTCGGTGGGCTCGCCCTTTATTTCGCCGTCTTCATCAAGCTCGGCGTCGCAGCAGAGCGCCATTGCGGTGGCTATAAGCTTTTCGTCATCACCCTTGT
This sequence comes from Clostridia bacterium, assembly GCA_024692685.1. GTDB lineage: Bacteria > Bacillota > Clostridia > Oscillospirales > Acutalibacteraceae > CAG-177. Next base: position 14,199 of record JAILMJ010000092.1, on the reverse strand, counting down.
ATTCGACAACCGTCATCTTGTTCTGCGTGAGGGTGCCGGTCTTATCGGAGCAGATTATCTGGGTGCAGCCGAGGGTTTCAACCGCGGTAAGCTTTCTGATAACCGCATTGCGTTTACTCATCTTGGTAACGCCGATTGAAAGCACGATTGTAACAACTGCCGCAAGACCTTCGGGTATGGCGGCAACCGCGAGCGAAACGGCTATCATAAAGAAGTTGAGAATATCGCTGAACTCGATTCTTCCGCCGGTAATAAGCGAGCGGATGATGTCAAACGCAAAGATAAATACGGAAATACCGACAACTATGAATGTCAGAACTTTTGAAAGCTGATTGAGCTTAATCTGAAGGGGAGTTTCCTCATCCTCGGCAAGGGTGAGAGCGGTGGCTATTTTGCCCATTTCGGTATCCATACCGGTGGCAACGCAGACTGCTTTGCCGCGGCCGTAAACAACGTTTGAGCCCATATAGCACATATTGACTCTGTCACCGAGGGGAACATCATCGGAGTCAGTATTGTTAATGATGTCGACGGTTTTGCTGACGGGAACGGATTCGCCGGTGAGCGCAGCTTCCTCAATCTTGAGGGAGGCGTTTTCGATTATACGGCAGTCGGCAGGTACGCTGTCACCTGCTTCAAGCACGATAATGTCGCCCACAACGATATCTTCGCTTTTAATCGTCATAAATTTGCCGTTGCGGATAACCTTGGAGGTGGCGGCCGCAATTTCCTGTAGCGCCTCAATCGCCTTTTCGGCTTTCGACTCCTGATAAACGCCGAGCACAGCGTTGATTATGACAACGACCATAATAATCACAACGTCCGCGTATCCTTCGCCTTCACCGCTGATTGTTGCCGTAACCGCGCTGATAACGGCGGCAACAATGAGAATGATAATCATAGGATCGGCAAGCTGTGAGAGAAAACGTTTGAGCAATGAATCCTTTTTGCCTTCGGCAAGCTTGTTCTTTCCGTTTTCTTCAAGGCGTTTTCCGGCTTCTTCGGGGGTCAGACCTCCTTCCGAGCTCTTAACCTCGTTAAGTACCGAGTCGATGCTTTCAAGATAATGCTTCATTAAATCAACTCTTTCGTTTATATTTGAATTAAAGACCTCTAACATAGCTGCGGGCTACATTAAAGGTCTTGCTGACATAATAATATGTACTGCCTGCCAGTCGCAAGCGACGGTTGTTGACAAAACAGTTTATAGCTACTCCCCTCTAATTGAGGTATTTAATTACTTTAAAATTCTACATTAAAAAAGACTTTTTGTCAATCTTTTGCGAAAAATAATACATCCGCAGACGTTGCGTTGACGGTCTCCGGATAAAAAAATATTGAAATCGGCGGCTCCGGGTGGTAATATGTCGTTTGATAAAACTGACCGGAGGTAATTCAATGGCACTCTCATCAGGCGGAAGAATTGAAAAATGGGATAACCTCAAAGGACTTCTGATGATACTTGTGGTCCTGGGGCATATTTTTGATGTTTACGCAAACACATCCGAGGTTTGCGCAATTCTCAGATATTTCATCTATATTTTTCATATGCCGCTGTTTTTGTTTGTATCCGGTCTTTTTTCAAAATCACACGTAAAGCAGAGAAATGCGCGCGCGGTTATGTCATACTTCCTGCTTTTCATCGTCATAAAAGTGCTTGTGTTTGCCTCAAAGTGGGTGGCTTACGGCAAATATCCCGGCTTTTCTCTCATATCGACTTCCGGGGTTGCCTGGTACGCCTTCGTACTCTGCTCTTTCTGCTTAATCACAATGGCGGTTGACAGATTTGAACCCGTTCATATTTTTATTGTTTCGATTGTCATAGGCTGCCTTGCCGGTTACGACAGGAACCTCGGCGACAAACTTTGCCTTATGAGAACAGCCGTGTTTTATCCGTTCTTCTTTGCCGGCTACTGTCTTGACGAGGCAAAGGTCAGAAAGTTCTTCTCGGATAAAAAGATAAAGATTGCTTCGGCGGTTCTGATTGCCGCCTGCTTCCTGATTGTCTGGTTCTGCTATGACGGAATATCGGACCTGCGCCTTATGTATACGGGCAAGAATTCTTACATAACGGTATTCGGCAGGAATCTGCCCTACGCGTTTTTGCTGCGGCTTCTCATCTATGCCGTTTCAGCTCTGATGGGAGCGGCCTTTATAGCGGTCACGCCCGAAAAAAGCCTTGTTTCCGTTCTGCCCTCAATCGGCAGAAAGACTTTGCAGATATATGCCCTGCATATGCCTCTCAAATATCTCTATCTCGGGCTTCTGAACGACAGGTTTCATATTGAAAATTACTTTGTCTCGAAGCTCCCGCTTTATTCCGTACTCATATCCGCGGTGCTGGTTGCCGTTTGCTGTCTGCCGTTTTGGGGCACTGTTTTAAATAAACTTATAAAAATACCCGGACGTAAAACTGTCCGGGCGGAAAACAGCTGATTATCAGCAGAACGGTATCATATTCTCCATATATATATCGGTGCGCACTATTGATGTTTTTTCCGGCTCTGCGGCAAATTCGGAGCAGAGTGTCTCGAAGAGCAGGCCGGCGTTGAGATTGTTTTGCGTTCCTGTGGCAAGCACTGCGTCTGTCTTTACTGTTTTACCCTCGCATACGGCGGAAAACGAGTCAACATAATCGCACAGATTGACTTTTTTTGTGCCCCGTTTTGACCTCTTTTCCGCATTCAGCACGCCGGAGCTCATTATGTCGTTTATTCCCGCGCTGAATCCCTCCGCTTCGCCTTCGCTCTCAAAGAGCAGGTCGGTTTTGTATCTTGCGGAAACAATTGAGTTCGCTTTATTCACCGCTTCGGCGGCGTCAACTATTTCAAGGCCCGACGGCAGCACGCTGTTGAGCCTGTTTTTTATTTCCCCGGGTGAAATATCCTCCTCAACCCTTATATCGAGCGGCTCTCTCAGGCCTGTCTGACCGAGCGGAAGGGGAAGCAGAAACGTCATATACGGATGCGGATTAAAGCCCTCGGTGTACCAGAGGGGGATATCCGCGCGCCTTACCGCCCTTGTGAAACAGCGGTTCATATCAAGGTGTGAGGTGTAGATGACCAGTCCGCTTTTCTTATACCACAGTCTTACCGAGTTCATTGCATACACCTCCGTTCAGTCTCGCGGCTCCGCAGTTGGAGCATTTCTCTCTGCAGCACGGAGTGGTTTCGCCCTTATGCGCTTTAATGTATTCCTTTTGCAGAAATTTTTTGGTCACTCCGTAGTCCATATGATCCCAGGGAAGCACTTCATCAAGGTCTCTTACCCTTGCGGTATAAAAGTACGGATCAATCCCGCACTCTTTAAAGCTTTGCGTCCACTTCTCCCTGTCGAGATGCTCCTCCCAGCTGTCAAAGTGGCAGCCCTTTTTCCACGCCGTTTCAATGACCCTGCCGAGACGCCTGTCGCCCCTGGCAAACACGCCTTCAAGAAAGCTTGTCCACGGCACGTGGCGGGAAACATTTACTTTGCGGGTTTTTACGCAGGAGATAAGGTAATTCTGCTTTTCAATGAGGACATCGGGCTTGTCCTGCGGTTCCCACTGGAACGGAGTAAACGGCTTCGGCACAAGGGAGGCAAGCGAAATATTAACCGATACGCTCTTTCCCTTCGGTTTGTTTTCACAGCTGTAATACTTATCCACTACCGCCTGGGCGAGGTCGGCTATGCCTTTCAGATCCTCCTCGGTTTCTGTCGGCAGACCGATCATGAAATAAAGCTTGACAGCAGTCCATCCGCCCGAAAACGCCTGCGCGGCGGTGGAGAGGATTTCTTCCTCGGTGATGTTTTTGTTTATAACATCCCTCATACGCTGAGTGCCCGCCTCGGGGGCGAAGGTGAGTCCGCTTCTTCTTACGGAGTTGAGTCTTTCCATAAGCTCTTTCGGGAAGTTATCAGCTCTCAGGGAGGGAAGGGCAATGTTTATCTTGTTTTCATCCGCCCACGGGAGCATATTTGTGAGCAGTTTTTCCAGACCTTTGTAATCGCTCGTGCTGAGCGAGCAGAGGGAGATTTCGTCATAACCGGAACTATCACAGATGGCGCGGCACTGCGCCTCAACTGCCTCAGGGGATTTCTCCCTGAGCGGTCTGTTCAGGAAACCTGCCTGGCAGAATCTGCAGCCCCTGATGCAGCCCCTGAATATTTCAACCGTTGTTCTGTCAAAGACCGACTCCAGAAACGGCACGACGAAGGAGGTCGGGGCAAACATTTTGTCAAGGTCGGCAACATTTCTTTTTATCACCTTTGCGGGAGCGGAGCAGGTGGGAGTCACCTCTTTAACAGTACCGTCCCCGTTATATGAAACTTCATAGAGAGATGGCACATAGACTCCCGGTATCTGAGCGGCGGCGGCGAGAAATTCCTTCTTCGCTGCCCCTTTTTTCTTATATTCTTTCAGCAGGTCAATCAGTTCGTTTGTAACTTCTTCGCCGTCACCCGGCAGGGTTATATCAAAGAAATCAGCCATCGGCTCGGGGTTGCACACGCAGGTCCCTCCGGCAATGACAATGGGTGTGAGGGCTTCCCTGTCCGCGCTTTTTACGGGCAGACCCGCAAGGTCGAGCATATTGAGAACGTTTGTGTAACTGAGTTCATACTGCATTGTGAATCCGATAATGTCAAAATCCCCGATCGGTTTTCCGCTTTCAAGGGCGTAGAGAGGAATGTTGTGCTCCCTCATAATAGCTTCCATATCAACGTCCGGGGCAAACACCCTCTCGCACAGGGCATCGTCCCTTTCGTTCACCAGGGAATAGAGTATCTTCATCCCCAGATGCGACATACCTATTTCGTATGTGTCCGGGAAACAGAAAGCGTAACGAATGTCAACACTGTCGTGCGGTTTTATGACGCTGTTGAGTTCGCCGCCCGTGTATCTGCCGGGCTTCTGAACGTGCATCAGATATTTTTCAAGTTCTGCGGGATACATTGAATTATTCCTTTCAGGCTCAGCCTTCCATGATGTGAGCATTTCTGAGAATCGGATTTTTTATCCTGTTTCTTATTTCGTATGCGTGAGGCTCAAGGTAATTGTCCGCGCATTTTGAGAGGCCCTCGGATCTAAAATAATCGGCGAAACGTTCCGCGATTTTCTCCGTTTTCTCAATCTGCGAAGCATCGGTTTTTTCCGTGAGAAGGTCTGAGAGTTCGTCGCTCATATCCGCAAAAAGCTCAAGGTCCTTCATACCCCTGAGCGCCCATTTGTAAAACGGGCAGAATTTTCCGTTCAGCAGATACGCGAGTGCTGCCGTTTCCCTGACAAATTCCGAGAGGGCAAGCGCCGCGGCTCCGTATTCGCCGTGCTTTATGCAGCGCGGGAAGTTGTATTGACCGCTCTGCGCCATTCCTATTGCCCTTGCGGCAATCTTTTTGAGTTTCACGTCTTCGGGCATCCCGTTTGAGATTTCTTCTCTTATTCCCGTCATTATTCCGAGGTCATCCCTGAATATCTCGCCGTTCACGGCGCACGCAAGGTAACTGTCCGGCACGGAAAGCCACTGCTGCAGGTTTTCGGGCGCTCCGGTTGAGCCTGTCAGGGGAAGAAAAAAATCGGAAATTTTCATTACTCCGAAGTGCCTTGACCCGTCGGGAAAAACCTTTGCCTTAGCTATTCCGTCAAGACTGCCGGGCAGTTCTCCGTAGGCTCTGATCAGGTCAAAGCCGATTTTTTCATAGTCCCCGTCGGTGAGCCAGAGGCAGAAGCCCGCGCCGAAATCGTGATCCCTGCTGACCTCGTCATCATAGCCGAAACAGTCAGAGCCGGCGCCCGCAAGACCGACGGCAATCCTGCCCGCGTAGGAGGGAAACAGGGCCGCTATCATTTCTCTGCCGTAGAGTTCATAATATTTTCTGCTCAGTTCAAGCCCTTTCATAAACCTCGTCAGCCCTTTCGCCAAGATACTTTTCAGCCGCAAAGTAGCCCATATATCCGAAAGCAGGAGCGCACTTGCGGCAGGTGAAGGCGTATTTTGCATAGCCGTAATATGCCGGATTCTTAAGTATATCAAGCGCCTTGTCCATCAGCAGGCCGACAGAGGCGTCAAGCATATCCTCTTCAAATCTGAGCTGAGCGAGATTGACATAGGATATTGCCGTTTCCAGGGCGTTTGCGTTATCGGCCAGGGTGATATCTATCGCTTTGAGAAACAGGTCCTCCGCTTCCTTTTTCCTGCCGAGTTCCTGAAGGGTGAGCGCCATATTGTTATATAGCCCCGCTATGAGGGGGTGGGTGGGGCTGAGTTTACCGCAGAGCACTTTTTTTGCCTTTTCGTAATAGTCAACCGCCTGTTCCGCCCTGCCGAAGGTTTTCATCGTCGTGGCGCAGTTGAGCAGGATGGTTGCCCCGTCAACTTCGGAGGAGAGGCCGAGTTTTTCAACGCTGTCTATTGCTTCATAAACTGCTTTGAGTCCCTTTTCGCTCTCGCCCGTCTGTCTGTAATAGCCGGTCATCTCGTTGAGGACGGTCAGTTTGCCCGCTTCATCGCCCTTGTGATTGCAGATGTCATACTGATTTTCGAGGAAGGCGCCGGCGCCTTTCAGGTCCTCTTTTGAGTAGAATCTGTCAAGCGCGTCGGTGAATGCTCTGTTTTCTCCGGAGTTCATAAGCGTTCCTTTCGCCGTTGCAAATTGCGGCAAACTGTGATAGAATGAATAAACAGCGGCAGACAGACCGCTGAGAAAGATGAGGCACGGAATATGGAAAACGGATTTTTCGCCATGATTTCGAGAATGAAATATATCAATCGCTGGGCGCTTATGAGAAACGAGCACAGCGAAAATCTGGCAGAGCATTCCTTTGAGGTTGCCGTCATTGCCCACGCGCTGACTGTTATCGCAAACGAAAGATTCGGCAAAAACCTCAACTGCGAAAGAGCCGCTTTTCTCGGGCTTTATCACGACGCTCCGGAAACGCTTACGGGCGATATGCCTACCCCCGTCAAGTATTACAGCGATGAGGTGCGCAGGGCGTACAAGACCGTTGAGGATGTCGCCTGTGAAAGCCTTGTCGGTATGCTGCCCGATGAAATGAAAAGCAGTTTCCGCCCCGCGTTTATCCACGAGGAGCAGGACGCCGAGTTGTGGAAATACATAAAGGCGGCGGATAAAATCAGCGCATACATCAAATGCATGGAGGAGAAGAAGGCGGGCAACAGCGAATTCATCCTTGCCGGCGAAAGTACGGCAAAGGCTATAAAGGCGCTCAATCTGCCCGAGGCGGACATCTTTGTCAAAGAGTTTCTCCCCGCCTATGAGCTTACTCTCGATGAACTTAAATCATAAACCGGACCCGGTTTCATATCCGCCCTCAGGGGCGGTTTTTGTTTTGTTAACAGCGGAAAAGGCCGCAATGAGGCGAACTGTTCCGTACTCTTTATTATACCGCGTAATGAAAACTATGGCAAGAATTATTTTGAACCGCCCGTCTTCAAGGCAGCCTCCAAAACAGGCCTTCATATCGCCGCCGATTGTTGACATTAAACCGGGGCGATAGTATAATAAAAAGGCGATTTAAAGACAAAAAGGGGTGAGCGGAGTGGCTGACAAAAAAATGCCGGAGTGGTTCAGGCTTGACAATGCGGCCACAATCTTCCCCGGTCAGAATACAGGCGCCTGGTCGAATATTTTCAGGTTTTGTGTTGAGCTGAAAGAGAATATAGACCCCGCTGTGCTTGAAACCGCGCTTAAAACCGTTATGCCCAGATTCCCCGGCTTTGACGTTATGATAAAGCGCGGGCTTTTCTGGTATTATTTCGAAAAGAATCCGAATACAGCCCCGGATGTCTGCCCTGATATCAGCAACCCCTGCCACAGAGTCAAATTCAACGAGAACAAGAGATTCCTTTTCAGGGTTTATTATCACGGCGGGCGTCTGAGCGTGGATACATATCACGCAATCACGGACGGTCACGGTGCTGCCGTTTTCACCTGTACCCTTGCGGCAGAGTATCTGCGGCTTCGCGGTGCCGATATACCGGCGGGGGGATTTGTGCTTGACCTGAGCGAAAAACCCTCGGCTGAGGAAATTGAAGACTCGTTCAGAAAGAACGCAAACTCCCGCGGAAAGCTCAAAAGAGGCGGGCGCTTTGTTTACCACGCGAAGGGGACAAAACTGCCCAGGCATATGCTCAGCATCACCTCCGGCATTGTCGATTTCGATAAGCTTCACTCGCTGACAAAGCCGCTCGGAGTGACCGTGACCGAGTATCTTGCCGCCATTCTGCTTGATATACACATCCGCAAACAGAGAGCGGAAAAGAGGAAACAGAAGGAAGTCTGTATCCAGATACCTGTTGACCTGCGCAGGGCCTTTAATTCCTCCACGATGAGGAATTTCACTCTGTGTCTGAGGGTGGTTGTTGACCCGAATCTGGGCGAATATACCTTTGAGGAGCTTCTCAATCAGGTTGCCCTTCAGCTACGCCTTGCGAATGACCCCAAAAAGCTTAATGCGATGATGACGGCCAATATGGGTATTGAGCGCAATCCTTTTCTTAAAGCAATGCCTCTGCCCGTGAAGAATATCGGAATAGGAATTTCTTTCCTGATAACCGGTGAGCAGACCACAACCTCGCTTCTCACAAATCTCGGCAAGGTGACGCTGCCCGCCGAGATGGAGCCGTATGTTGAAAAGCTTATGTTTATGCCGGGTCCCGGTATGCGCAACGGAGCCAGGTGCGGAGTCACGACCTACGGCAATAAACTTGTGGTGACCTTTGCCGATTTGTATGAAGAAACGGATATAGAAAGGGAGTTTTTCACTTTTCTTGTGAGAAACGGAGTCCACGTTAAAATCGAAAGCAACAGAAATTAAAGGAGATAAAGATGTCATACTGTGTTAAGTGCGGAGTTGAGCTGGATGACAGCGCCGCGTGCTGCGCTCTTTGCGGCACACCTGTATATATGCCGGACGACGTCAGGTCGGAGAAACAGCAGATGCCGTTCTCATCGGTTCCCGCCATCCCCGCGGAAACCAGGCGCAAATTTGCCGCTATGATAGTTTCGGTAATACTGGCGATTCCCAATATAATCTGCGGCATAGTCAATCTGTTTATTCACGACGCGGGCTACTGGTCGGTCTATGTCCTTTGTTCCTGCGCTCTTTTATGGGTTATTGTCATCTTTCCTTTTATGACAAAGAAGACCCACCCTTTCCTGCTCTGGGGATTTGACACCGCGGCGGTTTTCCTTTACACCTATGTTTTCTTCCCTATGCAAAAGGAAAACATCAGGAATTATCTGACCGTTGCCGTGCCGATAATCGCATGCGTGTCGCTGTGCGCGCTTATATTCATAATCTGGGCAAGAGGAAAGTCGAGGCACTGGAGCTCCGTTATGCTGCATATACTTGCGGACTGTATGGCAGTTTGCGTTGTTATCGGCGCAATCTGTTTTGTAAGAGGCCTTGAGCCCGGCGTAATCACCACTCTTATCATTGCCCTGTCCGACCTTGCGCTTATAGTCTTCGGTATATATTGCAACAAGAGCAAAAGAATCAGAGCCTGGCTCAAAAGAAGAGTTTTTATGTAATCACATAAAAAGCAAATTTATTCATTTTAAAAGTTTCGACCGCCGTCTTTTATGACAGCGGTCGTTTTATATTTTTATTGCTTTTTAAAGTCCACGTATGTCGGCAGCATATGGAAGAGACCTTTGAAGAAGGCGATTATCTTCGCTATGAAGGTCGCGCTGACTTTGACCGTGACCTCTTCGGTTGTCTGAACCGTATCACCCGTTGAGATATTCACAAGCTTTGCCGAAATCTTGTATTCGCTCTTTGTCGCGGTGAATTTGCACTCAGGACCTTCCTGACCGTTGCTCCAGACTATTTTGTATCCGTCTGGGGCGTTGGCTGTGGTATGGAAGATAACGGTTGACTTGTAGTCCGCTTTCAGAGTGCCTTTGTTGCTGTTGACTATACCGAAGCCGTCAATAACCGGATTGGTGTTTTCGATAACAGGATTTGTTGAAGGTAATTTTGTGCCTTGCTTGACTCTTGTATGTTTTTCGCCGCATCTTGAGCAAACAGCGGTTTCGGTTCCGTCCTCCTCTGTGGTTGCGTCATTGTTGTAAACATACTCGGAAAAGTCGTGGCCGAGAGCGGAAATAACACCCTTGCTTGTTCTGCTGATTTCAAATCTGTCATATCCTTTGGTGAGATAACAAACCTCATCGTAGGACCCGTCCGTAGTGCAAGTGGCGGGAATGCCGATTTCGCCGACAAATACGGTATTTGCGTTTGGCTCTTTGCTGTCTGTTGTGAAGGAGAAAGGACTCAGGCTGTCTGTAACAAAGCAAATATAGTCGCCTTCAAACCAGGTTTTCATAAGTATCCATTCGCCGTCGACATTGTGCCAAAGTTGGAGTTGATTTTTAATTTCCTCGCGAATACCTTCCGGCAATTTCAATTTCAGAACTATGGGAGTTGTGGGCTGGATTTCCTTGCCGTCCTTCATAAGTGATACGTTCCAGGCTTCGAATATAAAGTCATTTGCTACATCCGAAAAGCTGAAATGAACGGTTTTAAGCACGGCGCCTTCCTCAAAAGACTCATTGCCGCATTCAATCTGAACTCCGTCGCGCTCGTTTTCAAAAGATTTATCGGCAGAAAGAGGACCTATGGGTTCGGTATCTTCAGTTCCGCAGATTGTGCACTTGCGTGTTCGTGTTGTTGCCCCGTCATAAGGGTTGCCGTCATAGGACCAGCCGCCGTAAATATGCTCACCGGGAGCAACCGTTACGGTTTCGCGCCTTACTTCTTTTTTGCAGATTTCACAGTAATACACAAGATCGTATGTGCCGCCCACTGCGCAGGATGTAACCTGAACATTTTCTCTTTTGGGTGCGCCTTCGGTATGAGCGGTGGGAGGAATGGCAACTTGCTCGCGGCGCAATTCTTTTCCGCACAAAGAGCAATAATATATTTCTTCGGCGGTTCCGCCGGCGGTGCAATCAGTTACCACGGGCTGAGGAACAACAGGCTCTCCAGGAATATGATTATGTGGCTCATTAAAATGTGTTTGTTCGGCATTCGTAAATCGACTGTTGGCAGCTCCGACTTCTTTTCTGTTCCACACATCCTGGCTGCAGCTGTAATAGACCTTTATGTCGGGGAAAAAATCGGTTGTAGTAAGCGAAAGACCGTTTAAGTCATCCTCACTATAGGCGTATGCTAACATAAGAAAGTCCATAAGAAGGTTGGCAGCACACTGATTAGCTTTACCTTCATCATTTTCCAATTCATTTATTTCGTCAACATCGTTTAAAAAGGAAACAACTCCGATATTTTGGATATTCCCGTAAAATGTAATTCTATAGAGAGGTGTAAAGGAAAAAGCTCCGTCACCTATTTTGGTTACATTTCTCGGAACCTCTATACTGAGGAGATTAAGGCAAAAATGAAAACAGTAAGCGGGAATCTCTGTCAGGCTGTTTGACAGTTTCACATGTTTAAGACCTAAATTAAGCCCGAATGCGTTATCACCGATTGAAGTAACACTGTCAGGTATAGTAAGCTCTTCAATCTTTATGCATCCGTAAAAAGCCGAATCGCCAATATCAGTGAGGTGATCGCTGAAATTCACGGTCTTCAGTAAAGGGCATAAAGCAAAAGCATCGTTTTTAATAGATGTTACTGATGCGGGCATACTGACAGATGTAATTTTTCTTGCTTGAAAAGCAGCTTCGCCAATTCTGACAACCGGTTTGCCGGCAATTTCGGAGGGTATTGTAACATCTGGACCGGCGTCATCTTTGTAGTGAATTATCTCGACACCGTCTTCAGCGACCTCATAGTAAAAATCACCGGATATAAGAGCTTCTTTGAAATGTTTGGTTGCATTTTCAAATTGTGAGTTATTTGAACCGATGTCTATTGAACCGTATCTGAATTCATAATTATCAATATATACATCGGAAAGGATGGTACAATTATAGAAAGCATAATAACCTATACTTTTAACACTGCCGGGAAGGGTTACGCTTATCAGAGCGACACAATCGTAAAAAGCATAGTTGCCTATACTTTCAACGCCGTTATCAATAATAACTGTTCTGATTTCTGTGCTGTATGAATTCCAGGGAACCGGCGATGAAGAAGAATAGTTATACATATTTCCGGTTCCGGAAACTGTAAAAGTACCATCATCTTCAAGCGTCCAGGTAAGATTATCACCACAGATTCCGCTGCTGATTTGTGCGGCGCTTGCCTTAACTGAAAGTGCGTCGAGTGCCTGTGTGAAACCCTCGCCGCCGACGGCAATCGTGCCGAGCAATATCATCAGACACAACGCCACAGATAATAGTTTTTTCATAATCCACCATTCCTCATATAGTTTTATTCACTTCAACCTGTGAACACTTTCATTATTGCATAAAAGAACACTTAAAGCAATCCTTTTTCCGTACATTTTGAAATATTTTGCCTGATTTTATTCATAACACATTGCTTACTCTGCTCAAAGGCGAAAACGGCGAGCGTTATACCGACCACGCTCCGATGCTCACGGAATTCACCTACACGGTAACCGGAAGCGAGAGCGTACCCGCGAAGCTGGAGGAGCCCGCGCAAATCAGCGAAGCTCTGCTCAATCTGAAGGAAGCCGCATGGACTGTGCTGCGTTTGAACCAGATTGTAATCGGATTCATCGAAATCCCCTACCTGATTACGGAGCTCCTTTTTTTCAGGAAAAAAGCCTGATTTTAAGACCCTTCCCCGCGCCCGGGAAAACAGAATGCGGAAATTGCCGCTCATTCTGATTATTAGGAAAAGTCGGAATTTTTGCCGTATATCCCGTTTTTGATTATGCCAAAAGGGATTCTATATTGCTTTCGGGGACGGCAGATGTACAGCATTTTCAGTTCCGTGATAAAACTTTGTTTTTCCATATGGAAGCGTCTGTTCTTCTGAGCGGGCGTCTTCTTTTTTGCCGAATTACGGAATTATTTTACTATTTAAAAAAATATTGTAATTGAATAGTATTTTATGCTAATATATAGATGAGTGTTTCATAAAAACTCTTTCGGAGGAAGAATTATGAAAATGACAAAGAAAGCTTTATCGATTCTGCTCTCGCTTATGCTTGTGCTCGGCGCGGTTGCCGTCGGCGGCACCGTTGCGCTTGCCGATGACGGCAGGGTTACCGTCAATGTTGAGTTCGGTGCGGACCACAAAGGCTATGCGAGGCGTTATTTCGGCTCTGTTGACGGCTTTACCGTCAGCGGCTCAACCGTTTCTTTTGAAGTTGACGCGAGCGCGACCGTTTCTGATGTCAAAAGCGACTTCACCGTTTCATTGTATGAATACGCTTCCGATCCCCATGATAAATCAATGAAGCGTATGAATTCGCTCGGCTTAAAACCCATTGAGGAATACAGCGACAGAAATGAATATGCTTCGGAAGACACATCCGGTAATGTTACAGACGGTATGACTTTCTATATTCTGTGGCAAAAGCCCGCCTCGGTGAGAGCGGTCGTTAAGTCTCCCGAGATAGGCTCTGAAATAACCTTTGTCAATAATTACGCCGCAGGCGGCGGCAACGCTTCGCCCACCTCTTCGCCGGCGCCGTCAATATACGTTTACGGCAATGCTGTGCTTTTCCGTTCTCTTTTTCACGAAAAAACCGACGGATTCTGGTGTGATAACGCCGAGGGCAATTGGGATTACGGTTACCCCTACAGAGGTTTCTTCACCGGAACAGTTGCCGAAAATGAAAAATATTACGCCTGTTTTGAGTTAGAGTCAGATTTCGGATATTATGTTGATGAAACATCTGTTGATAATATAATTGTAAATAACGGCGTTCCGTTCGCTTTGAAAGATTCCTCTTCTGTCAATGCCGCCGTTACCGCGACAGACAGTGTTCCCGTTTATATAATTCCCGACAAATATGATTGTTACCCCGGCGACACCGTTAATTACACGGTTTATATGGGCTCTGTCAAAGATTTCGGCGGTATTCAGCTTAAGCTTGATATTCCCCAAGGGCTTAAATTTGACGATTATGCGTTGGCGGATAATCTCAGCAGCACTCTGAATGTAGGCGGAAACGGCTCGGTTTCATTTAATGAGTCAAACAAACAACTTCTTGGATTCGGGTGCGATTATTCAAGTGATGCCCCCACGGCTCTGATGACCTTCTCCTGCACCGTTGATGAAGATGCACAGGGCGATGCCGAAATCGCCGCCCCCATCTG
>JAILMJ010000118.1 GCA_024692685.1 Clostridia bacterium | reverse complement strand
GGATAATTATATTAATACATTATTATTTTATACTTTATTTTTACTGTTAAATAATGTATAATATTAAAAAACGGTATCGGAGGAGATTTGATGCCTGATATTGATGAAGTTTTAAAAAGAATAAATCACGTTCATTTTATTGGAATAGGCGGGTCGGGTATGTGCCCGCTTGCAGAAATTCTGTTTGCAAAAGGTTATATAATCAGCGGGTCCGATAATAATGAAACTGACACATTGCAAAGAATAAGGAATATGGGAATTAAGGTATATTTCGGTCAGAAGCCGGAAAATATCGAAGGCGCCGAAATGATTATATATACGGCAGCTCTATTAAAAGATAATCCCGAACTGGTTGCCGCAAAAAATTCAGGTATTCCTACTTTTGAAAGAAGCAAACTGCTAGGAGCGCTCACAAGAAAATTTTCCGACAGTATATGTGTAAGCGGCACTCACGGTAAGACTACAACCTGCTCAATGCTTACACAGGTACTAATTGAAGCCGGTAAAGATCCGTCTGCCGTTATCGGAGGCAAACTTCCTCTTACCGGAACAAACGGCATAGTAGGAAACACAAGTTTCTTTGTTTGTGAGTCTTGTGAGTTTGTAGATACTTTCCTTGATCTTACACCGGATATCGCAGTTGTTTTAAATGTTGATGAAGACCATCTTGATTACTTCAAAACATTAGATAATCTTAAAAAATCATTTTCAAAATTTATAAGTCTGTCAACAAAAGCGGTTATTATAAACGGCGATGATAAAAACACAGTCGAATGTTTAAACAATTCCGTTATTAAACCGGAAGTTAAGGTTTTAACATTTGGCTTAAATGAAGGAAATAATTTCAGAGCAATTAATATTTCCGAAGAAAACGAATATTATGAATTTGATCTGTCGGTTAACAGCGAAATATCGGGAAGAATAAAACTTTCGATCCCCGGAAAACATAATATTTATAATGCTTTAGCTGTAATTTCTTCTGCTGTTTTTTCGGGCGTTTCAGTTGAAGAATGCCAAAAAGGAATTGAAGACTTTCACGGAGCTGGCAGAAGATTTGAAAAACTTGCCGAAATTAACGGTATTACAATTCTGGATGATTACGCTCATCATCCACTCGAGCTTGAAGTTACGTTAAATACTGCAATGAACATGGGATTCAAGCATGTATATGCTGTATTCCAGCCTTTTACATATTCGAGAACTCATATGCTATTTGATGATTTTGTAAGAGTATTGAAAATTCCGGATTACTGCGTTATGACCGAAATTATGGGTTCAAGAGAAATTAATACTTATAATATTTATACATCACAACTGGCAGAAAAAATACCGGGAAGCGTATGGTTCAATACTTTTGAAGAAGTCGCCTCATATACCGTTTCCAGGGCCGAACCCGGAGACTGCATAATAACCTTGGGATGCGGAGATATATATAAAGCTGCGAAAATAATGATAAAGATACTTAAGGAGAAAAATTACCAATGAAGTACACATTAAATAAAACAAACTTCAATGATTTTTCGGTTTATGAAATCAATAAAATGCCCGCAAGAACTTATATGATTCCTTATTCGGCAAAATCAATTCTTGCTAAAACAACATTAAAAAAGGAAAGATATAACTCAGATATGGTCAAAGTTCTTTCCGGAAATTGGGATTTCGCATACTATCCTTCCCGCAAAAACCTGAAATCAAGAATTGATACGGTAGATATTCCTTTTGATAGAATTGAAGTCCCTTGCACTTGGCAAAGAACAGGTTATGATTCTCCGGCATATATAAACTGTAACTACGCATTTGATGATAAACCGCCTTATGTACCCGAAGAACAGCCTGTTGCTCTTTATAGAAAAGAAATTGAAATTGTCGATAAAAACAAGAATTACCTCCTATCTTTTCTCGGCGTGTGTTCGTGTATCGACCTTTATGTAAACGGTAAGTTTGTCGGTTATAGCGAGGGGTCGCATAATACTGCCGAGTTTGATATCAGCAGTTTTGTTAAAAAAGGAAAGAATGAAATACTGGTTGTCGTTCACAAATGGTCAAACGGCACATTCCTTGAATGCCAGGATATGTTCAGAGAAAACGGAATATTCAGAGATGTTCTTCTCTATGAAATGCCCGAAAACTATCTTTATGATGTTTACTATAAGCCTTTAAAATCAGGAGACAAATACGATCTTAACATTAACTACTCTGTTATAGGCGACAAATCCGGTTTATATGTAAATGTTGAGATTTATGACGGAAAATCAGTAATCGCAAATAAGACTATTTCTGCGAAATCCGGTAAAATTTCATTTAAAAATTTAGATGTTACCGAATGGAACGCTGAGGAACCTAAATTATACACAGCTTATTTCACGCTTATGGAAAATGACTGTGAAATAATGACAGTCAGAAATTACATCGGATTTAAAACAGTTAAAATCAATAAGGATCAATTCACAGTTAACGGTAAACTTATCAAAATTAAGGGAGTTAATCATCACGATACACATTATAAAAAAGGTTATGTGATGTCTTTTGAGGACTTGGAGAAAGACATTAAACTGATGAAGTCTCTCAATGTTAACGGAGTAAGAACTTCTCATTATCCTCCCGATCCCTGTTTCCTTATTCTCTGTGATATTTACGGCCTTTATGTAATTGATGAGGCAGATATAGAAACACACGGTTGCGGTTGCTCTCCTCACAATAATATTGACCTTATCAGTCACAATAAAAAATGGGCTCCGAGATATCTTGACAGAGTCCAGAGAATGTATAAGAGAGACAGAAGCAGAGCTTGCATAATAATGTGGTCATTAGGCAACGAAGCCGGCGGTTATGACTGCCAGGACGCTTGTTACAGATACCTGCACAGAGAAAATCCCGAAATACCTGTTCACTATGAAGGTGTCATAAGAACCTCAAGACATTCTTACGACGTAGTATCGGAAATGTACACCTCTCATAAGGATGTAGAAAAATGCGGAAAACATACGAGAGGTAAAAAATATACTCCCAAGCCATTTTATCTTTGCGAATATGCTCACGCAATGGGCGAAGGCCCGGGAGCGCTTGAAGAATACTGGCAGATTATTTATAAATATGATAACCTTATGGGCGGCTGCATATGGGAATGGGCCGATCATTCGGTATATCATCCTTACGGTAAATATAAATTCACTTATGGCGGAGACCACGGCGAATGGCGTCATGACGGTTGCTTCTGCGTTGACGGACTGATGTATCCCGACAGAAGACTCCACACCGGCGCAAAGGAAATGAAGAATGTTTACAGACCTGTCAGAGCATCACTGAAAGGCAATAAACTTGTATTCACAAATACAAACAGATTCCGCAACAGTTCTTATATAACCGCTGTATGGGAACTCATAAAGAATGGTAACGTTCTTCTCTCAACAGGTGAAATTGTCCTTGACATAGAACCCGCTCAAAGCAAAGAGTTCCCCGTCGATATAAAGACAAGTGAAAAGAATTGCGACTTACATTTAAATGTTTATTATTATGAGTCGGATAATGAACTTGCTTTTGAGCAAATAATTCTTGCGGAAAACTATAAGCCTTCATTCGATATTTGTTCTGATAAGCTTTTGGTTGATGAAACAGAAAAGACTGTTACCGTTTTCTTTAATAAAGGTAAAGTTTCCTTTGATAAAATCAACGGTCAGATTTCTGAATATACCGTTAGTAAGAAATCTCTTATTAATAAATTTCCGGCGGCTTTCAAAGGATTTATGCCGAATATTTACAGAGCATTCACAGATAATGACGTTAGAGTTCTTGATAAGTGGAGAAAAGCCGGATATAACGATTATATTTGCAATGTTTCGGATTTCAATGTTAAGAAGAATCAAAAATCAGTGATTATAAATATTTCACTGATATTGACTAATAAGAAAAACGAAAATATCGGCGAGTGCAGTATTTCTTACAAGGTTAAACAAGACGGCATTATAGATATAGAAACCGGGTTTATGCCTTTGAAACATAAAGCTGAATCCAAAGATATGGCCAGATTCGGTCTTACTGCTGAAATAAATGAGAAGTTCTCCAATGTTGAGTATTTCGGCTCCGGTCCAAGCGAAAATCTTCCGGATTTTTATGCACAGTCAATTATCGGTATCTATAATACAGATATTGCTGAAATGGATGAGCCGTATGTCAGACCGCAGGAAAACGGCAATAGAGGCAACACAAGATATGTCAGATTTACTGATAAATCCGGTAAAGGTATTCAGATTTCTTATCTTAACAATTATTTTTCCTTCAATGCCCGCAGTTATACACAGAAACTTCTTGATGAAGCCGGCCACAGAGAAGACCTTCACAGCGAAAAAACCGTCGTTATAAACATTGACGGTTTCATCAGAGGAGCAGGTACCGCCTCATGCGGACCGGATGTACTTGATAATTTTATAGTTGATGGAAGTAAAGGCCTATCTTTCTCGTTTACAGTCAGCCCGATAATCTGATAACAATAAAGTATAAAGCCCGGTTTCAATTAAGAAACCGGGCAATTCTTATTTACTGAAATTATTTTGTGCCGAATATTCTGTCTCCGGCATCACCGAGTCCGGGAACAATATAGGCGTTTTCATTTAGTCTCTCATCAAGAGCACCGATTAATATATCTATATCGGGATGCGCTTTTTTCATAGCTTCAAGGCCCTCAGGAGCGGCAATAATGCACATAAAGTGAATACTCTTGCAGCCTTCATCTTTAAGCATCTGAATGGCAGCAACACTTGAACCACCGGTTGCAAGCATGGGGTCAACAACAAATACTTCTCTTTCTCCGCAGTCATCGGGCAATTTACAGTAGTATTTTACGGGCTGATGAGTTTTGGGATCTCTGTAAAGACCGATATGGCCTACCTTCGCCGTAGGAATAAGCTTAAGCATTCCGTCAACCATACCGAGACCTGCTCTGAGAATAGGAATAACAGCAAGTTTTTTCCCGCTCAACTCTTTAACCGTAGTTTCGCAAATCGGAGTCTGGATATTAACATCTTTTAATTTCAAGTCCCTGGTTGCTTCATAACATATAAGCATAGCAATTTCACTTATAGTTTCACGAAATTCTTTCGTACCTGTTTCTTTACGGCGTATAACACCGATTTTGTGCTGAATAAGCGGATGATCCATTACCATTATTTTACCCATAAATGTTACCTCCGAAAGAAATAAAAATGTAATTAAAACCTATTTTCAAGGTCTGTTATCTGTGTTATTCTTCTGATATGTCTTTCTTCATTGCTGAATGGAGTGTTAAGGAATATTTTGCAAAGTTCAACAGCTTTTTCAGGTGTTACGACTCTGCCTCCGAGGCAAAGAATATTAGCGTCGTTATGTCTTCTTGTCATTTCTGCAGAAAAAGCATCGGAACAGCAAGCCGCTCTGATACCTTTAACCTTATTTGCTGCTATTGATATTCCAACACCGGTGCCGCAAAACAAAAGTCCGCATTCACATTCTCCGGAAACAACAGCTCTTGCGACAAGTTCAGCGTATACAGCATAATCTACGGACTCATCGGAATATGTTCCGAAATCCTTAAATTCAATATTATTATCTTTCAGATATTCAATAACTGCCGTTTTAAGGATAAATCCACCATGGTCACACCCTATTGCTATCATTCTCATTCCCCTTTCTCAATTCCCGCTCTGCCTGAGACAGTCTCAGATAGGACGGGGTAATTTCACATCCTTTAATAAAATTATTTTCGGTAATTGCAGCAAGAGCTGCCCCATAGGCTCTTTGATATCGTCTTGCTAAACCGGAAAGTCTGATATTCTTTAATAAACCGTTGAATTGATTATAACACAATTCTGCTCCGTCACCGGCAAGTATAATATTTTCACCAATATTAATGAGTATATCTTTTAACTCATCAATACTTAACGCCATATCTTCACTAAGGCGTTCTATATGGCCTTTTTCCGCTCTGAAAAGTGCTGTGTATACCTGATTGCATCTGGCGTCCATTGCAGGACATATAATGCAATTATCATCAACAAAATTATAAGCTATGCATTCTAATGTGGAAATTTGTGCGCAATCAAGATTGTCAGCAAACGCAAGTCCCTTTACCGCTGCTATACCTATTCTTAAACCTGTAAAAGAACCCGGTCCGTTAGTAACGCAAAAAGCATCAATATCTCCGATTGACAACGAAGCCTGTGCCAGAGCACTTTTAATCATTGGCACTAATACAGTACTGTTAGGTAAAGATGAATTGGTAAAACATTCGCTGAGCAGGATTTTGTCTTCGGTTATACATACGCTGCCGGTTTTTGCGGAAGCATCAAGGCTGAGTAATCTCAATATTGTCACATCCGATTATTTTTATAATTCTCTCGTTATCATTATCACATTTATCTATTTTTATCTTAATACAATCATCGGGAAGAACATTCTCAATATTTTCGCTCCATTCAATAATAACCGAACAGCCGGAATCCAAATAGTCATAAAATCCGGTTGAATACAGGTCTTCAAAATTATTGACTCTGTACATATCAAAATGGCAAAGAGTTTTATTTCCTGTCCTGTATTCATTAACCAGAGCAAATGTAGGACTGGATACATCTGCATTTATATTCATTCCGGCAGCAAATCCGCGGGTAAAAGAAGTTTTCCCGGCTCCCAAGTCACCGAAAAGAGCAATAACAGTACCGTATGGTAATTTCTGACCGAGCATATAAGCCAGACTTTCTGTCATTCCTACGCTTTCGGTTTTGAATTCAAGCATATAAACCACCAAAGAAATTATATCATAAACAACGTTTTATTTCAACAATACAAAAAAAGAAAAATCGCCCTGATAAAAACAGGGCGATATCAAATTACTGTTCAGCGGAATAAACGCTTACTTTCTTGCGGGATTTACCCATACGCTCAAACTTTACATTACCGTCAATAAGAGCAAATAATGTGTCATCGGAACCGATGCCAACATTGTTACCGGGATGAATCTTTGTTCCTCTCTGTCTGACAAGAATATTGCCTGCAAGGACAAACTGACCGTCTGCTCTTTTTGCGCCGAGTCTTTTGGACTCGGAATCACGGCCGTTACGGGTTGAACCCATACCTTTTTTATGAGCGAAAAGCTGAAGATTTATCTTAAGCATTTTGTATACCTCCGTAATAAATTTTAACATATCCGGGATATTGGTCTGAAATCTGAGTTAAATGAATCTTTAACCCTTCAAGTATATCAAGCACTTCTTTGCCCGGCTCAAGAACGACACATTTAAGATATCCGTCTGAGCAGTCAACAAGAGCTTCTTCATGAAGAACATCGGTTATGGTGTTAACCGCCATCTGCGAAGCGGAGGAAACCGCAGCGCAAACAATATCTTCACCTTCATGAGCATATCCAGTATGACCGGAAATCTCAAATCCCTTCAGAATTCTTTCTTTAAGGAAAAACTTAATTGCAGTCATTAATCTGTTTAAGCGTTTACAGCTGAAATTTCAACCTTGGTGTAAGGCTGTCTGTGACCGAGTTTGCGCTTTTCGTTTTTCTTGGGCTTATAAGTCATAACATAAATTTTCTTGCCCTTGCCGTTTTTGACGATTTTACCGGTTACTTTTGCTCCGTCAACATAGGGGGAACCGACTGTAATACCGTCATCTGAACCGACTGCGATAATTTTGTCGAAAGTATACTCACTTTCTTCTTCGGCGTCAAGTTTTTCGATGTAAATGACATCGCCGGCCTCAACCTTGTACTGCTTGCCGCCAGTTTCGATAATTGCGTACATAATGGAAAACCTTCCTTTTAAAGACTCGCTATCAATAGGCCCGTAATAACGATTTTGGGTATAACAAACCCGCCCTTGATAAGCGGCCTATGTATAATATCATAAAATACATAATAAGTCAAACATTATTTTAATTTTTTATTTTTTCAGCCAGTATTGTGTTTTTCATCAGCATTGTAATGGTCATCGGTCCTACACCGCCGGGAACAGGAGTAATCATTGACGCCTTTTTTTCAACCTCATCATAAACGGCATCTCCGCAAAGATTACCGTTTTCATCGCGGTTCATACCGACATCAATTACGACTGCACCTTCTCCGACCATATCGGCAGTGAGAAACTTAGGCTTACCGACTGATGATACAATCAGATCAGCTCTTGAAGTGATGTTTTTTAAATCTATGGTCTTTTTGTGACAAACAGTAACGGTTCCGTTTCTTTCCATCAAAAGCTGAGCCATAGGTTTTCCGACTATGTTGCTTCTTCCGATAACTACACAGTTTTTGCCTTCGATATTGTATCCCATATAGTCAAGCATAGTGATTATGCCGTTTGGAGTACAGGGCTTTAATACGGCATCTCCCTGTACTAATTTACCTACATTGTATGGATGAAAGCAATCAACATCTTTTTCAGGAGAAATTCTTTCAAGAACTGTTTTTTCTTCAATCTGAACCGGTAAAGGTAACTGACAAAGAATTCCGCTTACTTCTTCATCGTTGTTAAGCTTATCAATCAATGCAAGTAATTCGGAAGTTTCGGTATCGGTTGGCAAGGCATACTCTCTTGACAAAATTCCGATATTTTCACACGCTTTTTTCTTATTGTTAACATATACTCTTGAAGCCGGATCATTGCCGACAATAATTACGCAAAGACAGGGATAGATATTTTTTGAATTGAGCTCCTCAACCTCTTTTTTCATTATAGCGAGGTTATGGTCTCTTATCTTTTTTCCGTCAATAATAAGTGCCATATATTTCAACTCTCATCCTTTAAATCATTTTCTTCAATATCATTACAGTTATTGCAGACTGTCTGACTTGCAGAGGATAATTTATTATTTACCTGCTTTTCAGAATAAAAATCAATACCGTCAATCGGTTTGGGGTGTTTAATGTATTTGATAGTCAGAATAATAAAAAATACAAGGCAAATTAAAGCCATAACAGCAGATAACAGTTGAGATATCCTGATATCAGAGGAGCCGATATATAAACTATCTGTTCTGAGACCTTCAACAAAAGCTCTTTCCGCTCCGTACCATACTCCGTAAGCAAGAGCCATCTGACCGCTGAACAATCTGAATTTGCGGCATAGCAAATATAAAACAAGCGCGCCTAAAAGACACCAGATTGATTCATACAGAAATGTAGGATGTACAGATTTGGAAGGGTCAGCAGTTATGCCGTGTAAAGACAGTTCATCGGCATGCATAAGAAGATACATCTGTGTTTTTTCGCTCCACATTCCCCAGGGAAGATCCGTGTTTACACCGAAAGCTTCCTGATTTGCAAAATTGCCCCATCTACCTATTCCCTGGCCGACAAGGAAAGAAATACATGCGCAGTCAAGCAGATTAAAGAAATTCATTTTTCTGACTTTACATACAATAAAGGCTGCTATCAATCCGCAAATCAAGCCACCGTATATAGCAAGACCGCCTTCCCAGATTTTGGGAATTTCGGAAATGTTATGACTGTAATAGTCCCATTTTGAAAAAACGTAATATAACCTTGCGCCGACAATACCGCTGAGGGTACCGTAAATAAGGACGTCAACCATTTTATCCAAGCTCATCTTCCAGGTATAAGCTATCCTTCCGCCAAGCAAAACAGCAAGCAAAAAGCCAAAAGCGATAATCGCGCCATACCATCTGATTGTAATATCATGTCCAAAAACAGAAAACTCGCAGAGTATCGACGATATATTTATCGGCTTATTCAGAAAGTTGAAGTAAACTAATGTTGAATCAGACATAAATATCTCCTGACACAAGAAATCAAATTAAAACCGAAACCGTAAAATTAAATATCATTTATCCATCGGTTCAATCACAGACAGAGCACAGCCTTCTTCATTAAGGCAAGCAAGTCTTTTCTCGGCTTTTTCGACTGTTAAATCTCTAATAATATTCATTTCTGCAAACGGCTCATAACCGGTAAAATATAAACTGACAAGATAATTGGCACTAACGTCAATTTCGTTATAGAGCATAACAAATTTGCCGTAAATCTTTCTTTTGGCTCTTTCAAAATCATCGGCAGAAATACCATTTTCCTTGACCTGATTAATTCTGTCTTTAATCGCTTTAACGGTTTTTTCCGGGTCGTCTGAACCGCCGCCGAACATAAATACCGAAAAGCCATATCCGTTAAACAGAAAAGCAGAGAAATCTAGACTGATCAATCCGTCATCAAGCATTTGCTTATAAAAATCAGTTGATACTCCGAAAACAGCTTCAAGCATAACCTGAGATGCAATTTCGTCTTCGAGTGAAATAAGAGGCTTCAGAATATGTTCTTTATATCCGAGCATAAACTGTTTTCTGCCTACAGATAGTTTACTGCTTATATATTTTTTTACCGATTCGGGTGAATCAACGGTAAACTTTCTTTCGGGTACAGTTTTTTTCTCTCTGATTATACTGGTTTCAACCTTACTGAATATCTCTTCAGGATCAACAGAGCCGACTACAGTAAGAATCATATTTGAAGGATTATAAAAGCTGTTATATAAACTATATAAAAGTTTATCATCAATATGTGAAATAGATTCCTGGGTGCCGGCTATGTCAACTCTAACAGGATTATCTTTATATAAAGCTTTAAGAAGATTAAGCATAATTACCCATTCGGGGTCATCAAGATACATTCTTATTTCCTGACCGATTATCCCCTGTTCTTTCTGAACAGTTTCAGCAGTAAAATAGGGATGCTGAACAAAATCAAGCAAATATCCAAGAGACTGCAATATATTTTCAGAGCCCTTAAACAGATAAGCAGTTTGTTCAAAACTCGTGTATGCGTTTGCGTAAGCGCCGGTTTTTTCGAATAACTTGAAAGCGTCAAGTTCTTCGCTTTCAAATAGCTTATGCTCAAGAAAATGAGCGGTTCCTTCCGGAATAGGTGTAAATGAACCGTCTTTCTGCTGCAAAAAAGTATCTATAGAGCCATATTTTACCGCAAACATCGCAAACGCAGATTTATATCCTGATTTTGGCATTACCTTTATTTCAAGACCGGAGGGATGCCGGGCACAATAAACAGTCTCATTTAGTAATTTATTTTCGAATTTTTCAATTTTCATCTGCGTTCACCTCTTCACTATCGGCAACGAGCATGAAAACAGTATCCAAAGAAACTTTTTCAGCCGCTTTACAAATATCTTCTTTTGTTACCTTTTCAATTTTTTTAATGACTTCGTCAGGTGTTTCAATATTTTCGTCCAATAGCTGTGAAGTATAATATTTACATATGGCATCAGGAGATGAAAATGTAAAACCTTCCTTAAGCGAACGTTTTGAAGCTTCAATAATACTGTCCTCAAACTTACCGTCGGCAACATCTTTAAGTTGCTCAAGAACGCCCTGTGTGACAGCTCCTTCTTTTTCGGTATCAATTCCGCTCTGAACAGCGATAAATCCCTTAGTAGATACAAAACCGGCACTGCAATAATATGCAAGGCTCATTTTTTCTCTGATATTTTGAAAAAGGTTTGAATGAGTTCCCCCGCCGAAAATATCGGTCATTACCCTTACCGCATAATAATTATCGTTTGCATTCTCAGTACCTGCTCTGAATCCCATAACAAGTTTACCCTGATTTGCGGCAACGGTTTCTTCGATTCTTCTTGATTCTACGGCTACAGGTTTGAAAATTGTCTTAAGATCATAAGGATTTCTGTCGATATCTGAAAAATCCTCTTTAAATGAATCGTCAACAATACCTGCGTCAATATTACCTACAACAGTAATCTGAATAACAGCACGGGAAAGCATATTTTTCCAGGCGTCATATATCTGCGACATTTCGGCATTTTTTACTGTTTCACAGGTTCCTGTGGCATTAATGCCGAACGGTTCGTCATTGAACATATGCTCGACACACTTTTTAAACGCGTAGGCTCTTTTATCGTTCTGCTCTTCAATGATAGATTCGGTAAGGAGGCGTTTTTCAAGGGAAAGTTTATCATCACCGAAGCTTTCATTTTCGACATTAGGCCTGAAAATAATATCTTTTAGTAAATCAATCGTTTCGCTGATTATACTTTTACCATCTAAGGAAAATCTGTCATCGAGACATTCGGCATATAAAGTCAACACCTGTGCATCGCCGTTTTTGGAAACAGATGAAAAAACAGAAGCGCCGTAAAGTTCATCAAGTTTTTTATGAAGAGACGTATAATCGGGATAAGCCTTACAGGATCTTTTAAGCAAATTTAAAAGCAGTGCATTCACAGCCGCATTTTCGTTTAACGGCAAAGCCATTGAGACAGATATCATAGCTGTTTTATAATCCGATGCTTTAACTGATACCAATCTTACCCCGCGGGCTATTTCCCTTAAATCATACATTTCCGTTTTCACTCTCCTTAAACATCGCAGGAAACAATCTGCTCATACGTTTCTCTTTTTACAACTTCTCTGGCTTTTCCGTTTTTAACCATAACAACAGGAAGTCTGGGAATACGATTATAATTTGAAGCCATTGAATAATTATATGCGCCTGTTGACAAAACAGCAATAATATCACCGGGCTCAACCGGCTGCAAGCGAGTCCATTCCTGAATGAGGTCTCCGCTTTCACAGCATTTTCCGGCGAGAGTTACTGTCCAGTCTCTTTTTTCACCGGCTTTATTTGCGCAAATAACTTCATATGCCGATTGATAAAGCGCATAACGCGGATTATCACCCATTCCCCCGTCAACAGAAACATAAGTTCTGACATCAGGAATATCCTTAACTGCGCCTACTGTGTAAAGAGTAATTCCGGCAGCACCGACAATAGATCTGCCAGGTTCAATAAGAATAAACGGAGTATTAAGGCCGAGATCATTACAGTAGTCCTTTACGGCAGCCTTTACTTTTCTCATATAATCGCTGTATGCTCTGGGCCTGTCGCTTTTAAGATACTTAATACCGAAGCCGCCGCCTAGATTAAGTTCTTTAAGCTCATGACCTGTTTCATCTTTTACTTGCTTAAACAAATCCAGCATTACCTGGGCTGCAAGCTCAAACGGATCCAAATCAAAAATCTGCGATCCTATATGGCAATGAAGACCTTTAAGTTCAATATTATCCATTGAAAGGGCTTCTTTTATGCCTTCCATAGCCTCTCCGGTTTCAAGAGCAAAGCCGAATTTCGAATCAATCTGACCTGTTTTTATGAACGAATGCGTATGGGCATCAATGCCGGGCTTAATTCTGAGCATAATCCCGACAGTTTTGCCTTTCTCTTCAGCAATCTTATCAAGAGTCACAAGTTCGGTTAAATTATCAACAATTACCCTGCCGACATTGTTTTCAACGGCCATTTCAAGCTCGCTATAAGTTTTGTTATTACCGTGGAAAACAATTTTATCAGTCGGAAAATCAACCGAAAGAGCCGTGTAAAGTTCACCGCCTGATACTACATCTATGCCGACATTTTCAGACTGACAAATACGAATCATTTCTTTACAACAAAATGCCTTTGTTGCGTAAACGACAAGGCCGTTGCCGTCATATTCATCATCAATCGACTTTTTGAACTCTCTGAGGTTTTTCCTGATTTCGTTTTCATCAAAAGCATAAAGCGGAGAACCGAACTGTTTGATTAGTTCTACCGTATCATAACTCCCGATTGTAAGATGGCCTCTTTCATTAACAGAAATACAATCCGATACATACATATTACAACACCCCTATTGATTTAATAATCTGATTTCTAATTTCATCTGTTCCTTGTCCTGTAACCGATGAAAAGAATATTTTATTTATTTCCGGATAACCTGAAATTTCGTTTTCAATTTGAGACATTCTGTTTATTGTTTCAGTTTTATTCAGCTTATCACATTTAGTAAATACAATAATGAAAGGAATACCCATTTGATAAAGAAAACTCAGCATATTTAAATCATCAGCAGTCGGAGTATGCCTCACATCTATCAGTTGAATAACAAGAACAATATTTCTTCCCGACTTGAAATAGCCTTCCATCAGTTCAGCCCATCTGTCTGTTACTAACCTTTCCCGTTTTGCGTATCCGTAACCGGGAAGATCGACAAAAATCGCATTATTACCTTTAAAAAAGTTAATGGTAATGGTTTTTCCCGGAGTAGAACTGATTCTGGCAAGGTTTTTTCGGTTGAATAATTTGTTAATCAATGAAGACTTTCCGACATTGGACCGTCCTGAGAAAACAATCTCGGGCATTTCTGATTCCGGAAGCTGGGAAGAAGTACCGTATGAAGCAAGATAAGTAACATTATTAAAATTCATCTGTCACCAACCTGCCCGTTATATTCAACAACAGCTTCATTCCAAACCTGATCGATAGTCTTGACAGGCTTGAATCTGATTTTATTTTTTACGGTGTCATCAACTTCATCGAGATCCGGTAAGTTTTCGTAAGGAATAATTACGGTTTTTATTCCGGCCCTGTAAGCTGCCATTGATTTTTCTTTCAAGCCACCTATCGGCAGTACTCTGCCGCGGAGAGTAATTTCTCCGGTCATAGCTACATCGCTTCTGACTTTTTTACCTATAAGTGCCGAAACAAGCGAGGTCGCAATGGTTACGCCGGCCGAAGGCCCGTCTTTCGGCGTTGCTCCTTCGGGAACGTGAATATGGATGTCTTTAGTCTTATAAAAATCATTATCAAGATGTAAAGTTTCCGATTTAGATCTTATAAAACTAACGGCAGTCTTTGCGCTCTCTTTCATCACATCACCGAGTGAACCGGTAAGCTCAAGTTTTCCGTTTCCTTCAAGAACCGCGGTTTCTATTTCAAGCATCTCACCGCCGAAACTTGTCCAGGCAAGACCTTTTGTAACTCCGATTTCGTCTCTATCGAAAAGAATATCCTCTTTATACTTCTGAGTTCCAAGATACGAAACAAGATCATCGGGTTTAAGGTTAATTTTTTCGGTTTCTCCTGAAATGATTTTTACAGCCGCTTTTCTGCAAATTGAAGCAATATTTTGTTCAAGTGACCTGACACCCGATTCTTTTGTATAATCGGAAATTATGGTTTTAATTGTTTTATCTGTCATGTGAAGCTGAGACGCTTTCAATCCATGTCGTTTAATTTGTTTAGGCAACAAATGTTTCTTTGCAATATTAAACTTCTCATCGAAAGTGTAACTGCTCAATTCAATAATTTCCATTCTGTCCTGTAACGGAGCGGGAATATCCGACCTGATATTTGCAGTTGTAATAAACAAAACTCTGCTTAAATCAAACGGCATATCAATAAAGTGATCGGTAAAACCGAAATTCTGCTCAGGATCAAGCACTTCAAGCAAAGCTGAAGTCGGGTCCCCTCTGTAATCAGCGGAAAGCTTGTCAACTTCATCAAGGAGAATCAAAGGATTGCTTGATTTTGATTTTTGGATTGCGTCAATAATTCTTCCGGGCATTGAGCCTATGTAAGTTTTCCTATGACCTCTGATTTCCGCTTCATCCTTAACTCCGCCTAAAGCAATCCTTACATAATTGCGGCCGGTTGCTCTTGCTATTGACCTTGCGACAGAAGTTTTTCCAACTCCGGGAGGTCCGACAAGACATATTATCTGACCTTTGATTTCAGATGAAATGGTTGAAACTGCAAGCTGTTCAAGTATTCTCTCTTTAACTTTTTTAAGACCGTAATGATCTTTTTCAAGTATTTTCGCTGATAAATCAATATCTTTGCATTCTTCAGTATAGACACCCCACGGCAATTCCAGGCATGTTTCAATATAGTTTCTCGAAACATATGCATCAGGTGAAGACTGCGACATTTTTTCAAGTCTGGAGCATTCTTTCAAAAGCTTATTTTTAACCTCATCTGAAGCTTTTAGATCATGTATTGATGAGCGGTAAGATTCTATGTCACTGTCTGAGTCGGTACCATTCATCTCTTCTGTGATAGCTTTCATTTCTTCATTAAGATAATACAGCCTTTGATTTTTATCGATTCTCTCCTGAACCTTTTCAGAAATTTCTTCTTCGATTTTCAGCAAATTAGTTTCTCTTACGATGATGAACATTACCTGTTCAAGACGGTCAATAGGATCCTGAATTTCAAGTATTTTCTGTCTTTCTTCAAATTCAACAATGACATTCTCAGCTAGACAATCAGCAAGGTCTCCGGGGTTCTTTATCCCAAAACACTTGTTAATTATATCAGGAGACATTGCGGGTGAAACATCAAGATAATCACAAAAATAGTCAATTGCCTTACGCATTAAAGCCTTGCAATACTTTACTCTGTTTTTTGGAATTTCAATATCTTCAAATGATCTCAATTCTGCAAACAGAAATTTACCATTATCAATTGCTCTATTCAGACCGGCTCTGTAAAGACCTTTGACGGAAATATGAAGAATACTGTTTTTTCCGGGAATACGGAGAATCTGCTCAATAACTGCAACAGTACCGATCCCATACAGATCTTCCATCTTAGGATTCTCATCAGAAATATTTTTCTGGGTAACTAAAAAAACAAGTTTTTTCCCGGACTCTGCTTTTTCCAATGCCGCAATGGACTTTTCTCTTACCACGTCAAAATGCAATAACTGACCCGGAAATATAACTATACCGCGTACAGGTATCATCGGCATATTTAATTCTTTATCTAATATAAACATTACTTTTCCCTTCAAGTTATAAATAAAAATATTTTTTAGATTATAATATAAAAATTAAATATAGTCAATAAAAAAATGCAGATAAAAATCTGCATTAAAAAGTGTCGGAACCATCAATTCCTTATTTTTCTTAAATAAGAACCAGCGGGAATTTCAGCCTCGCAGTCGAAACTCAGTTTCATCATAGGATGCGGAGCATTATCAATCAGCTCGGATTCCTCATTTTTAAGATTAATTACTTTTATTGCAAAAGGCGGTTTGCCTTTCAGCATAACCTCGAGTTCATCACCCTCAAAGAATCTGTTTCTCTGAGTAGCGTAAAGCACTCCGTTTTCCCATTTTTCTGCGATTGCTACAACATCCCAGTTCCTGATATAACCGCCGCCGTAATAAATATTTGCGTTTTCTGCAGGAGAATCATAAAAGAAACCGGTACAATACTCTCTGTTACTTGCCTTTAAAACTTCTTCAGAAATCCATTTATCTACCGCAAAATCTCTGCTGAATCCGGATAATCCGAACGACTTAACTGCGCTTTTATAAGCATTAACTGTTACTGCGGTATAATAGGCGGATTTTGCTCTGCCTTCAATTTTAAAACTGTTAACTCCTGCGTAGTATAAATCGGGTATATGCTCAATCATACACATATCCCGGGAATTCAGAATATATGTGCCTGAACTGTCTACGCTAATAGGGAAATACTGACCGGGTCTTTTTTCTTCAACCAGTGAATAATTCCATCGACAAGGTTGAGCACAGTCGCCCATATTTGAGTCTCTGCCGGTCAGATAATTGGAAAGCAGACAGCGACCGCTGAAAGAAACGCACATTGCACCATGGACAAAACATTCAATTTCCAGTTCGGGCGGAGTTTTTGCTCTGATTTCGGATATTTCGTCAATTGATAATTCTCTTGCAAGAACTATTCTTTTGGCGCCAAGATTATAAAGATGAGATGCCGTTTCATAATTCGTAACTCCCGCCTGAGTTGAAATATGAATTTGTAAATCGGGTGAATATTTCAAAGCGGAAATCATAACGCCCAAATCAGTAACTATAAGAGCATCAACACCTGAATAATTTGCATATTCAAGAAATTCCGGCAAAACTTTCAAATCTTTATTATGAGGAATAACATTGCACGTCAAATAAACTTTTACTCCGTGAGAATGAGCAAAATCACAAGCATCTTTAAGCAATTCATCCTTAAACGAAGCGGCCGAGGATCTCATACCGAATTTATCGGAACCAAGATATACGGCATCAGCACCGTAATATATTGCGGTATTAAGTCTTTCAAAATCCCCTGCCGGAGCTAATATCTCCGGTAAGGGATAATTAACGGTTTGTTTTTTATCCATATTTATTTACTGTTGGCTCTTAAAACAGCATTGGCATTGGCGTCATGCTGTGCCTGAGTTGACGCAAGATAAATTTTGCCGTACTTATCATGACGGAAGAAATAATAATTAGTATCATTGGGATAAAGAGCGGCATTTATTGCATCATCACCCGGATTGCAAATAGGTCCCGGCGGCAAGCCCTGATTGTTATATGTGCTGTATTTCTGAGTATAGATTAAAGATTCAGATGCCGGAACATTCGGCAAAATATACTTTGAAATGTAAGTATCCGTTGAGTCGCAGTTCAAGGTTGGCCAGGATGCCATATGGCTGAGTCTGTTGTGAATAACAGATGAAATATCTTTCATCTGATCTTTATCTGCCGCTTCTCTTTGTATTATAGAAGCGATTATAATTATTTCATCCATTGACAGACCCAATTTATCGGCTTGCTTCTGATATTTATCCGACCATTTGGCTTCAAACTCATCAAGGAATTTTCTTATAACACTGTTGGGATCGCTGTCGGCATAAAACTCATAAGTATTTGGATAAAGATAGCCTTCAAGTTTAAAGGTCCTTGCCGGATCGGCATATATCTTATCTATGAAATCGTATTCAAAAGAAGTACCTTTCAGAGAAGAAATTATTTTTTTTGAACTGCAAACTCCAAACTTTTCAAGTCTTTCACAAATCTGATAAATCGACCATCCTTCGGGTATGGAAACAATAACAGTATCCTTACCTGCCTGAGATTCACGGAACTCATACAGATAGCCTTCAAGTCCCATATTCTTTTCTACATAATAAACACCGCTTAAATAAACTGGAGTCTTTTTATTAAGTAATGTTGACAGTAATTGATAAAACAGCTTGCAAAAAGTACGCTGTTTAACCAACCCGTTATCTGCAAGAATATCAATAATGTCATTAGTATCTGCGTTAAGAGGAATATTTATGGTAACTGTATCTTCACTTCTCGAAAACGCGAGAATATCATTGAGACAGCTCAAAGAAAATGCGGTAATCGAAGTTGTAATGACAATTACTACAATTAAGAAAAATGCAAAAGCTCCTATTCCTTTTTTCCTTTTTTTCTTTTTTTTGGCAGAAGAGGAATTAACCTGGTTATTGTTCTTTACAGCTTTTACACCTGAAAAGTATATTTCGCCTTTGTATTCATTTTCAGACAGATTTGCAAGTTCATCACCGCCGTCATCGTCATCAAGTATGTTAACCTCAAACTTCGGTTTAGGACGACTGTGTCCGTTTTCACTCAGGCGTGAGTTAAGCTCGTCAAGTTCATCCGGTTTCATATAATCTTCATCGGATATTGTAACCTTAAACGGCTTTTTATTATTATCTTCAGCCATCCGTTAAACCTCCGTAAACATTTTTATCAGTAATAACATAATCAACTTTTCTGTCGTGCCGGTATTCAGGTAAATTATCAACAAAAAAATCGGAATAACACAACGCAACAGAAAGCAAATCCGGATTGTCATCAAATAATCTGTCATAGTACCCGCCACCGTATCCAAGTCTGTTAAGATTTCTGTCAACAGACAGGCAGGGAGTTACGCACAACGCCGATGAAAAATCGATTAATTCCGGACAATTATCTTTTGCGGTGGGAATATCAAACCTGCCGTTTTGCAGATCATCAAAACTGCTTATGACTTTGAACTTCAATGACCTTTCATCACAAAAAGGAACCGCAACAATCTTTCCGCGTTTAAATGAATTCGAGATGATTCTGCGTGTATCGATTTCATCCGGTAAAGAAACATAACAAAGAAGAGTGCTGCAACTCAGATAATCGTCAAAAGTAAATAAACTGTCAATAATTTTTAAATCCTTTAAGTCTTTATCAGTCAAGATTTTTCTGTCAGCAATTATTCTGTTTCTGAGTTCGGATTTTCGGGTTATGAACATTGAAGAGTCTCTTTCAATTTTGATGATAAATCGTTTCCCTTGAAATAAGCGACAATTTCAAGGCCGAAATTCACAGCGCTTCCCATACCTTTTGCCGTAATAATATTTCCGTCAGCAACTACATAATCCTCACTTACAGCATCACCGTTAAGTTCATCCTCAAAGCCGGGATAGCAAGTCGCTTTTTTTCCGTTAAGAAGGTTTTTACTGCCGAGTATTGAAGGAGCGGCGCAAATAGCGGCTATCAACTTACCTGCGGATGCACAGTAATCAATTGCATAATTTACATTTTTATTATTTTTAAGGTTTATTGTACCCGGCATACCGCCCGGCAATATAATACCGTCAAGTCCTGAAAAAGTTGCTTCTTCTTCAGTAATGTCACATCTGACGGTAACACCGTGCGAACTATTAATCATATAACCGCCGATGCCGACTGTTTTAACATCAATTCCGGCTCTCCTGATAACATCAAGAGTGGCTATTGCTTCAACATCTTCAAATCCTTCAGCAAGAAATAAATATAACATTTCGAAACTCCTAAATAGTTTTCTTTATATCGGCAATTATTCTTTCTGATATTTCATCCGGAGATAAAGGTTCATTACCCTCGGCGCATGAAATCTTAATCCATCCGAGTTTCTTGCAGGCGTATTCGGCTGCAACCCTGCATTTTGATAAATAGTCGGTATTTTTTTCGTGTATATCTTTTTTACCGTTATCACCGGAATATCTGTCAGTCATCAGTTTCTGAGAAATCTCAACAGGCATATCAAGGTAAATAACACAATCCGGCTTTGGAATACCAAGCTTGAAATATTCATAATCTTCAAGCCAATCAAGGAAAGCGTCCCATTTATTTCTGTCAATTTTGGTCATCTGATGATAAGCGTTGGATGTAGTATATCTGTCGGCAAGAATAATATCTCCGCTTTGATAATTTTCTCTCCAATAACAAATATAACTGACATACCTGTCAACAGCATAAAAAGACGAAGCGGCATAGGCATTCACATCAGAAGGATCTGAGCCGAAACGACCGGCAAGATACTGCTTAACAAGAATACATGCATCATCGTCATAATTGGGAAGTTTTATATATTTAACTTTAAATCCTTCGTCTGAAAGCTTCTTTTCGAGCAGTTTAATCTGAGTTGATTTACCGCTTCCGTCAAGGCCTTCAATTACAATCAGCTTACCAATCATATAGCCCTCCAATATTTAAAATATTATATCAAAAGAAAATAAAATAATCAAGTAACATTTATATGAAATTAATAATATTGATTTGATTTAAAATTATTGACAATTTTATAGTGTTAGAGTAAAATTTAATAAGTTTACAATAAAAGAGGTAGCATAATATGAAAATGGATAAACTTGTCGGTGAAAGATTCAAAGAAAAACCCGCAGACTGCGTCATCGACAGTCACGCTTTGATGATAAGAGGCGGCTATATGAAAGGGGTAGCAAACGGGATTTATTCCTCCTTTATGCCTCTGCGGAGAATAACCAGGAAAATAGAAAACATTATCAGAGAAGAAATGGATGCAATAGACGGACAGGAAGTACAGTTTCCGGTTGTTATGCCCGCCTCTCTCTGGAATGAATCCGGAAGATATGAAAGCATCGGAAGTGAACTCTGCAGATTTAAAGACAGAAACGATGTACCTATGGTTCTCGGAATGACTCACGAGGAAGCAGCTGTTCACCTTGTTAAAGAATACGCAAACTCATATTCAAGATATCCGTTTATGGTGTATCAGATACAGACCAAATTCAGGGATGAAGGCAGACCCAGAGCAGGTTTGATCAGGGTAAGGGAATTCACAATGAAAGATGCTTACTCATTCCATACATCACAGGAAGATCTTGAAAGATATTATAAAATATGTTACGACTCATACAACAGAATTTTTTCAAGATGCGGAATACCCGAAGTAATATCAGTTAAATCCGACTCAGGTATGATGGGCGGAAATGTATCGCATGAATATATGCTTCTTACTCCAATTGGAGAAGACTCTATCGCAATTTGCACCGAATGTGATTACAGAGCCAATATGGAAGCTGCAGAAAGTATTATTAATAATACTGCCGAAGGCGAAGACGAACCGCTTGAAATAGTCTATACACCGAACATTCATACTATTGAAGATATATGCAGTTTTCTCAATACTTCGCTTGAGGAATCGTGCAAAGCAGTAGTTTATCAAAAAAACAAAGACGACAAATATGTAATTGTTTTCATCAGAGGCGATCTTGATGTCAACGAAACAAAGCTTACAAATTATCTTAAAGAAGAAATCCATCCCGGAGAGATAACAGATGATTCCGGAATCTATGCCGGTTTTATCGGTCCTTACGGAATAGACAGGGAAAAATACACTGTTCTGTTTGATAAATCCCTCAAAGGTTCTCATAATCTTTCATGTGGCGCAAATAAGCCCGAATACCATTATAAAGGATTAAAAATATCAAGAGATATCGGCGAAGTTGAATACGTTGAACTCGCAAAAATAAAAGAAGGCGGTATATGCCCGAATTGCGGAAAATCTTCCATAAGGCTTTCCAGAGGCATTGAAGTGGGCAACATCTTCCAGCTCGGAACCAAATACACAAAATCCATGAATATGCAATACCTTGACAGTGAAGGCAATCTTCAATATCCAATTATGGGCTGTTACGGAATCGGAGTCGGCAGACTTGCGGCTTCTGTTTGTGAAGCTCATCATGATGATTACGGTCCTATATGGCCTATAAGTATTGCGCCGTGGCAGGTTCAGTTGAGCTGTCTGCGATCCGATGATGAAAACTGTAAAAAAGTATCCGATACTTTATACAATTCTATGCTGAATAACAATATTGAAGTTATTTATGACGACAGAAATATAAGACCCGGCGCAATGTTTTCGGATGCCGATCTCCTCGGAGTACCAATAAGGGTTATAGTCAGCCCCAGAAATCTTAACGACGGAGTATGCGAAATAGTTTCAAGAGATAAATCTGTCAATGAAAAAGTTCCTGTTGATGAAGTGATGAACTTCACGGAAAACCTCATTAAAGATATGTTCGAAAAAATCAATAAATAAAGCTCAAGGCAACCCCGGATTATAATTGGGGTTGCCCTTTTTATCTATTTCATTGCTTTAATTTTATTATTCTTTACTTTTATCTTAAATGACGCAATTATATCCTCGCTTGAAAAACCTAAAAGCAATTTATAATCCCCATCGAATAAGCCGAATTCCATCTGACTGTTATAATAATAAAAATCATTCTCTTCAAGACATAAACAGTCCTTGACTTTTCTCCCTTTATTTACAGTAATTCTTTTATATGCTTTAAGCTCTTTAACGGGTCTTATAACGTCGCAATGACTGCCGGATATATATAATTGAACTACCTGCGTTCCGTCATATTGCCCTTTGTTCTCTATTGAAAAAGAAAGCTTAACCTTATTATTAGCACAATCAATTGAGTATTCTGAAAGGGTAAACTTTGAATAACTCAAACCGAAACCAAACGGGAATTCAGGTTTACCGTCATCATCACAGTATGCGTATCCTCTTCCTGATGGTTTATAAGAATAAAACAGAGGCAACTGACCTGCATTTTTCGGGAAAGTTACAGGAAGTTTCGCCGATGGATTTACTTCACCGAACAATATTTTTGTCAGAGCTTTCGCGCCCTGCTCTCCCGGATACCAGGCTTCAATTATTGCGGCGCATTGTTTTATCCATTTCATCATATCAACAGGAGCACCGTTTAGTAAAACTACTATTGAAAACGGATTATAATCAATCATTTTCAAAATTTCGTTTTCCTGATTCTCTTTTACGGTCTGAATCTGATTATCAACGATAATTCCGCCGGCATTATTTTTTTTCTTTTGTAAAGAAATCGACGGCAATCTTAAGTCGCTTCTGTCAGCGCCCTCACCTTCAATAATAGATGTGAAGTAAATATTGACATCGTTTTCTCTCGCGCAATCATCTACATCTTCGTTGTAATGTATCAATACATTTTTACCGAGATAATTGCTTATTGCTTCAAGTGGAGTTGGAGCATCCTCCCCTGTCCAAGGATAATTATAAGGGCCTGAGTAGTTTTTTCCGACAGGAATTTCATTGGCGCTTTTGCCGTAGATTCCTATTTTTTTTATTTTTGATTTATTCAATGGCAATATCTGTTCGTTTTTTAACAGTATAATCGACTCCTCTGCTGCTTTCAGAGCCAGATTTTTATGCTTTTTACAACGAACAACCGACATAGCGTAATCCGCGTCCCGATACGGATTATCAAACAATCCGGATTTGTATTTAGCAGTAAGAATTCTTAAAACAGAGCGATCGAGTATTTCATCTTTTATGTATCCGTTTTTATATGCTTTTAATACGTTATCATACATATTGTTCGGCAAAACAATGTCAAGTCCGGATTCAAGAGCTTTTCCTATAGCCTCTGAAAAGTTCCTGCAATACTTATGACCGTTAACCATACCTTCTACCCCGGAATAATCGGAAACAACAAAGCCCCTGAATCCCCATTCATTTCTCAAAATATCAGTTAACAGTTTTTCGTTTGCAGAGCAAGGTATACCGTCCCAGGCATTATATGCGGCCATAACCGACTGTGCTCCGGCTCTGATACACGATTCAAACGGAGGCAGTATTGTTTCTCTCATTGTTCTTTCGCTTGTCTCAGAGTAATTGGAATCTCTTCCGCCTGCGCCGTAATTATCGGCAAAATGCTTCGGTGTTGCAATAACTCCGCTTTTTTCAAGTCCGTAAGTCATTGCTCCTCCCATATCAGAAGAAAGTTTTACATCTTCCCCATATGTCTCGACAGTCCTGCCCCATCGGGCGTCTCTGACTATATTTACAACTGGAGAAAAAACCTGTCTGACACCTACGGCGTTACATTCTTCACCTATAGCTCTGCCGATTTTTTTGACTAATTCGGTATCAAAAGATGATGCCATTGCAATGGGCTGCGGAAACGAAGTGCCCATACCCCATTGAGCTCCGTGAAGCGCTTCACCGTTCTCAAGCGGCGGTATTTTATTCGGCTGCGCATCAATAGATGATTTTATATCCTTGTTGATTCTGTTACATACTTCAAAAGCAGAAGCCGGTTTATTCTTTCCGTGATGCATAAAATGACCGGGATTTCTGTAACTGCCACACAACGGATCACGTTTCATTTCATAACAGTCATCAATATCAAATATCATTGCAGATGTTAACTGATGAAGTTTTTCTTCAACTGTCATTTTTAAAAGCAATTCTTTTGCTCTGTTTTCAGGCGTTTTATTCAAATCATACACCTCCGATAAACAATTATATAATAAACTATCATTCACTCATGTTCAAGGAAAAAAATAATAAAAAAACTGTGCAAATAAATGCACAGTTCAAGAACCCGTTTTTAAAGTAAAATCTTATTTGTTCTTTGCAAGCCATTCATCAGCTCTGACGGCAGAGATGGATTTAATATCTTCCTTTTTATAAGGTGATTCTTCACCGCCGTTAACATAAAGGAAAAAGTAACCTTTATCAGTCTTATAAAGAGCTTCTTCAAAACCTGCGGGATCACCGAAAGTACCCTCGGTATGCTTTTTAATAAGTTCGGACTTAGCGGTGTCGTATTCTCTCTTGCATATTATTTTACGCATAAATAAATTCTCCTTTCGTTATTTTAAACAAATTTTACCACTAAATATAGTGGATTTCAATATACAATCAGTCCTAAAAAATAGTGATTATGTTTAGATTTTCAGTTAAGATTGCATTAAAAATATTACATATTTAAGAATTTTTTCTGTTTAAACATTTACTTATAAATACTTAGATGGTAAAATTAAATAAATTTTGGAGGTGTCACAATGGATAGTTTTAAAGAACAGGCACACAAGCTTGTTGCAAAGATGACTGTTGAAGAAAAAATGGAACAGTTGCGTTATGACGCTCCCGCAATCAGCAGACTAAATATACCGGCATACAATTGGTGGAATGAATGCCTGCACGGAGTTGCCAGAGCGGGTTGCGCAACTGTTTTTCCGCAGGCAATAGCTATGGCTTCTTCATTTGACGATAAGCTTTTAGAAGAAGTAGCTGAAGCGATATCCGATGAAGCCAGAGCAAAGTATAACAGCTTTAAAAAATATTGTGAACCCGAAATTTATCAGGGTTTGACCTTTTGGTCGCCAAACATTAATATTTTCAGAGATCCGAGATGGGGCCGCGGTCATGAGACTTACGGTGAAGACCCGTATCTTACCGGAAGAATGGGCACAGCTTTTATTAAAGGTCTTCAAGGCAACGGAAAATACCGTAAAACAGATGCAACAATAAAACACTTTGCCGTACACTCAGGGCCCGAAGATGAGCGGCACAGTTTCAACGCAGTTGTTGATAAAAAAGACCTTTACGAAACATATCTTTCCGCTTTTTTATATTGCATAGAAAACGCTGATCCTTCTGCTGTTATGGGTGCTTATAACAGGGTTAACGGTGAAGCCTGCTGTGCGAGTGAAACTCTGCTGGAGGAAATTCTGCGGGGTGAATTCAACTTTAACGGTTATATAGTTTCGGATTGCGGAGCGATAAACGACATAAATGAAAACCATCATATCACCAACAGCCCGACTGAAAGCGCTGCACTTGCATTAAACAACGGATGTAACCTTAATTGCGGTAATGCGTACAGATATCTTACTAACGCCTATGATGAGGGTCTGGTAAGTGAAGAAACGATAACAGAAGCCTGTGAAAAGCTGTTTGAAGCCAGGTTCAGACTCGGAATGTTTTCCGATGACTGCGAATATGATAATATAACATCAGATGTTATTGAATCGGAAAAAAACACCTGCCTCAACAGAAAAATGGCACGTGAAAGCATTATTTTACTTAAAAACGATGGCATTTTACCGATTAGCGGCAAAAAAAGAATAGCGGTTATTGGGCCTAACGCTGACAGCAAATCGGTTTTATTAGGCAACTATAACGGTACCCCCTCTGTATATTCAACCATTTTACAGGGTATTCAAGCCACTGCAGAATCGAAAATTATTTATGCAAGGGGCTGCGAACTGACGGAGGATGTTGAAGGAAAATGGTGTGAGCAACCCGAAAATGAGGCTATAGCGGCTGCAATGGAATCCGATATTGTTATTCTGTGTATGGGACTTGATCCTTCTATTGAAGGTGAAGACGGAGATAAAACAGATATCGAATTACCGTTTGTACAAAAGAAACTGTTAAACAAGATAGTTGAAACAGGGAAAGACATTATTTTTGTAAATGTCAGCGGCAGCTGCGTAAACCTAACCGATGTCAAAAAATCATGCGGAGCTATTATACAATGTTTCTATCCTGGAGCAGAAGGCGGAAACGCTCTCGCCGATATTATTTTCGGAAAGACATCCCCTTCCGGTAAACTCCCTGTAACATTTTACGGTTCGGAAGACGAGATACCTGATTTCAAAGACTATTCAATGAAAAACCGAACTTACAGGTATTTCGAAAATGAACCTGTTTATCCTTTCGGATACGGCTTATCATATACAGAGTTTAATTATTCAGATATCAGAATCAAAGGAAACATTCTTTCAGTAAAAGTAAAAAACACGGGAAAATATGAATCCGATGAGATAGTCCAGTTCTATGTTAACAGTGCCGGATACAATAATCAACCAAAGTTCCGTCTTGTCAATTTTAAAAGGATACATTTGATTCCGGGAGAAGAAACGGAAGTTGAATTCTTTATTGATGAAGAAATATTCTGCCTTTATGATGAATACGGAAGCAAGCACCCGTTTGACGGAACTTACAAGTTATATATTGACAGCAAATGTCCGGATAATAATTCCCCTGTTACGGAGTTCAATTTCTCAAAAAAATCATAATTAACCCTTACGGAGTAATATGAAAAAGAAAAGTCTGATATTTGAAACAAAAAAGCCAAATGACAAGTTACCAAAATTTGCAGAATCAGTCATATGTGAAAAAGGTCTTTCAACTGAAGGCCTTATTTACTCATGTCGCGGAGATATGGATAATAACGCATGTTACAATGACAGTTTTCTGTTTTTTGATGATAAAGGTTTATATGTGATTCTCGGCAAAGAACAGATTCAAAAAAAACGCAGGCTAAATTCTCATACTCCGGATGTTAAATATATACTTGAAGAAATTAAATCATTTCCTTTGGAAGAAATAAACTCAATTGAAATCGAAAGCTATACTTCAACCGGAAGTCTTGTTGCAACTGACAAGGACGGCCAATTTCCTATAATCAGGTTTTCTCTTGGATTGACCGAAAACTTTAATAAATTTGCAAAAGCTTTCAACTCTTACAAAAAAAGCGGTATTACAGATTTTCACGATCTTAATAATGATAACGAAAACAAATGTAAAAAATGCGGAAGCCCCTGTCCTCCGGGTAAAGATTTTTGCCGGAAACACGATAAAACCGGAAACACGGCAATCCGCCTTATTAAATTTTTCGGCGGATATAAACTTCAAATAACCGCTGTAGTTTTAATCATGGTTATCAGCGCTGCAGTCCAGGCTTTCATACCTCAGATTAGTACAAGAGCGCTT
The DNA here is from genome assembly GCA_024692685.1 of Clostridia bacterium. Lineage (GTDB taxonomy): Bacteria > Bacillota > Clostridia > Oscillospirales > Acutalibacteraceae > CAG-177. The sequence goes on along the minus strand of JAILMJ010000118.1, from coordinate 13,267 downwards.
TATGATAATGTTCTTTCAAATCCCAACGGCAGCAGTGTTGATGAAACGCTTAAAGCCCTTGCTGTTTTAGTGCTTTCAATTGTTGGTATAAGACTTCTCAATACAGTTATTACTGTCATACAAGAATATATTTCCGCAAGCATTATGCCGAGAGTTATGTATGACATAAAGGTAAAAATTTTTAATGCGATGCAACGCCTTTCTGTTAATTTCTATTCTTCAAGACAAACCGGTTCCTTGATGGACAGAGTTACAAGAGATGCCAATAATATTTATTGGTTTTTTACCGACGGTATACCGAGACTAATAATTGATTCAGCAACAATAATCGGTGTAATTATCATAATGTTCTCAATGAGTGTAAAACTATCATTGATTGCTTTGATTTCAACACCCATATTGTTTGTTACGCTTATTCTCGGAGACAAATTGTTCCGTTCAATGCACCATAAGGTCTGGGTATATCATTCCAAAGCCGGTTCGATGGTCAGCGACAATATAAACGGACAGAGAATCATAAAAGCCTTCGCAAAAGAAGATGACGAATTAAAAAATTTTTCCGAGGTCAGCAACAAAGTAAAAAACGCGGAAATCAAATTGGGAGTTTCCGAGGCAACTCTGTTTCCTGCGCTTGAAGTCATAGTTATTTTATTATCAACATTGGTGCTTGGTTATGGCGGCATAATGATTGCCAAGGGCGAAGGAAATATGACAACCGGCAAACTGCTGAGTTTTATAGTCTATCTTGAAATGCTCAGAGAACCGTTCGGTTTTTTATCTTGGGTTTCTAACTGGTGGTCAAGATGCGCTGATTCCGCTCAAAGAATTTTTGAAATCTGTGATTCCGAGCCGGATATAACCGAAAAAGAAAACGCTGTATCATTAAGCAATCTGAAAGGTAATATTGACATAAGCGAACTCGAATTCGAATATGAACCGGCCAAACCGGTCATAAAAGAAATGAACCTTCATATTTCTGCAGGGAATATGCTCGGTATTGTCGGCAAAACCGGTGCAGGGAAAACTACAATTGCCAACCTGATAACAAGGCTTTATGACGCAAAAGAAGGCAGCATCAAAATTGACGGAATAGACGTCCGTGATTTGAAAATGAGCGAACTCAGAAAGAACATAGGTCTTGTTTCTCAGGATATATATCTTTTTATCGGCTCGATAGCAGATAATATCAGATACGCAAAACCTGACGCTTCAATGGAAGAAGTAATTGCAGCTGCAAAAGCTGCCTGCGCACATGATTTTATTATGAAACTGCCCGATGCTTATGAAACAAGAGTCGGAGCAGGAGGTCAGAAACTATCCGGCGGAGAAAGACAAAGAGTATCGATTGCCAGAACAATTATACAAAATCCGGGTATTCTGATATTGGATGAAGCTACAGCCGCAATGGATACGGAAACAGAAAGAAATATTCAAAGGTCTCTGGGTATACTTTCAAAGGGCAGAACTACCATTGCCATCGCTCACAGACTTTCAACTCTGCGCGACAGCGACTATCTGGCGGTAATTGATGAAGGCAGAATAACAGAGTATGGTACTTTTACCGAATTGATTAAAGCAAAGGGCGAATTCTATAAATTATATGAAATTCAGGCAAAAGCCCTCGAAACAATCGGCATCGGCAGAAATGAAATCGATAATTCAATCAGGAAAGATGAGGAAGAAACAGAAAATGAATGAAGTTAAGAATTCAGATAATTACTCTGAAATAATATCTCCCGATTCTCTTAAAACAGATTATGTTACCGCTGAAAACTGCCGATTTTTTGAAACACCTTCCGGCTTTCTGGGAGCTGAAATCAACGGAAATACATACCGAAGGGTTATTTTATCGAGAGCGTTACCTTTGACAATGCCTGACAAATATATTTGCATAACAGATGTTGAAAAAAATGAACTCGGAATTATAGAAGATATATCTTATTTTACCGAAGAACAGCAAAAGCTTATCAACGGCGAACTGTCACAAAGATATTTTTGTCCCGTGATAACCGAAATCCTTTCAATTAAGGAAAAATTCGGCAATTTTTACTTTGATGTTAAAATAGGAAATTATAAAAAGAATTTTACCGTTAAAAATCTGAATAAAAATATAAGATATCACGGGGAAGGTTTTGACCTTATTGATGTTGACGGAAGCCGGTACAGAATACTTGACTTTGACAAATTCCCTTCAAAAAGCAGAAGAAAACTTGAGCCTTACATTTATTGATTTTCTCTGAATAACTATTGAAAGGAGGTGGCATATGAATATCTCAGTTAAATTTGATTTATCTCCCGATGGCGAATACTGTGATGGAATACTTTCATTAATCGGTGAAGAAATAACTGCAAAGTTCGATGAAAAAATAATTTTTTGCGTTTCAATTAAAGGCGTCAGAGAAATCGTTCTGCGTACCTACGTCGGATGCGGAATGATTGAACTCGTTCCCGAAGACTCGTCTGACAATATGGATAATAGTATTGAAGTATGCCGCTTTTCGCTCAGTTGTGTTGACGAAGTCGGAGAATTCTGCAAAGTTATAAATCACTACCTGAAATATAACGAAGAAACAGATATAAACACCTCGGGATTCAGAGTATGCCCCAAATGCGGACGGCACTATGCCAAGGGCGTGAATACCTGCCTGTTCTGCGTTGAAAAATCATACCTGATTAAAAAACTGGCAACTATATCAAAGCCTTATATTTCCTGGCTTTTATTCTGCGGATTATTTGTTTTACTGTCATCAGCCTGCTCAGCGTTAATACCTGTTCTGAATAAGAACCTGATTGATAATTATCTTATAAACCCGGAATTGTCATCAAATAACACTGTCGTTCAGATCATTAAATATGTTGGTATAATTGCTTTGTTTCAGATTATGGCGAAATTATTCGGAGCAATTTCAAACAGACGTGCAAACAAAATCGGCGGTTCAATTTCAAATGACTTGAGAATTATGGTTTATGACAAAACTCAGAGGTTGTCAGTTTCTTCTGTAGCCGGAAAAACATCAGGCGACCTGATGAAACGAATATCAAGGGATACTGAAATTGTCAAAAACTTCATAACCGAACAAGGCATTTATGCTCTTGAGAAAGTTATAATGTTTATTGTAATTCTTGTTGTCCTTTTAAAAATCAGTCCCCTGCTAACCGCTATAATACTTGTACCTGTTCCGGCTGTTATGTTTGCCATTTCCAAATACTGGAGCAAAATCAGAGTAAGATACGAAAAACAGTGGAGAAGCGATTCAAGAGCAAATTCAATTCTGCATGATATTATTAAGGGTATAAGGGTTGTAAAAACTTTCGGAAGCGAAAAAAGAGAAATCGAGAAATTTGCTTACGCCTCCAAAAAACTTGCCGATATATCGGTAAGCAACGAACATGTTTGGGCGGTAGTATTTCCGTTCCTGACCCTTTTTATGGGAATAGGAGAATTTCTCGTAATTTACTTCGGCGGAAGAATGGTTATTTCCGGGACTATATCAATAGGCGAATTACTCGCATTTAACCTTTATCTGGCATATATCTATCAACCTCTGAGATGGATGACTACATTACCCAGAAGACTTGGTGAAGTAACAACCTCACTCATAAAAATATTTGAGATAATCGACGAAAAACATGAAATAGCAGACGCTGAAAATCCGGTTCCCGCCGATTTAAACGGAGATATTGTTTTCAAAAATGTTCAATTCGGTTATAAACCGTATGAACCGGTATTGCGCGATATTAACCTTAATGTAAAGCAGGGCGAAATGATAGGCCTTGTTGGCCATTCCGGCGCCGGAAAAAGCACTTTGATAAATCTTGTTTTACGACTTTACGACCCAGATTCCGGGGAAATATTAATAAATAATACAAATATTAAACAAATCAGTCAGACCGAATACAGAGAAAAAGTCGGTGTTGTATTTCAGGAGACATTTCTTTTTTCCGGCAGCATATATGATAACATCGCCTATGCTAAACCTTCAGCTAAGCCCAGCGAGATTATAGCCGCTGCAAAAGCGGCAAATGCTCACGATTTCATTATGAACTTAAGCGATGGTTATAATACAATAATCGGAGAAGACGGCCACACGCTGTCCGGCGGAGAAAGACAAAGGGTTTCCATAGCACGGGCAGTGCTCAGAAACCCTGAATTATTGATACTTGATGAAGCAACCAGCGCTCTTGACCCGAATACTGAAGAGGCGATTCAGGACGCTTTATCAAGACTTGTAAAAGGCAGGACGACCTTTGCGATTGCTCACAGACTCTCAACTTTAAGAAATGCTACCAGGCTCATTGTAATTGAAAAAGGAAAAATTGCAGAAACAGGAACTCACGATGAACTGTTGAAACAAAACGGAATATATGCCTCACTGGTATCCGCTCAGAGGGAAACATCAAAATTGGAAAACTGAATAATTCTTTAAGGCCTGAGAATTCCTCTTTTTATTGAATTATCCACAATTTCAGTAACAACCTTCCACAACTCCGGAGATGCTGTACGTATTATATCCATTCTTTCGAGAACCTGAGAACTGCTTACATCACCTTCCCGCCATGTATGTCCGTCAGTAAAGTAATTATGAATAAGCGGCTGTAATCTGTCACAAACATTGGCAAAACGGGATTCCGCAGTTTCTTTTTCTTCAAATTCTTCCCAGAGACTTCTTAAATAATTTCCCTGCTCCGAACAAATACTGCCGAAAAGATTATTTGCCGCTTCAATCTCGCGTTGCTTCTTGTTTTTATTACCTTCACTATCATAGGCAAAAGTATCACCTGCATATATTTCTACAAGGTCATGTACGAGAGCTATTTTTATTACTTTATTTATGTCAATATGCTCCGGTGAATATTCCTCAAGAATCATAGCATACATTGCAAAATGCCAAGAATGTTCAGCGTCATTTTCACGTCGTGATTTATTTATAATTACGGTTCTTCTGAATATGTTTTTCATCTTGTCTATTTCAACAAGGAAATCAAGTTGCCTTTTTAATTTATTATTGGTAACAAAACTGAAATCAGCCATCTTATCCCTCTTTTCAACTTTATATATTCAGCATAACACATTTACTGAGAATATCAACATTTTTCTGAATATTAAATGTTAACAATAAGAAATATAATTTAAACCACAGCCGAAAGGAAAAACAGCAAATGCTAAAATTTCACCCGGGAGTATATGCAGTCGGAAAAAATTATCAGATAATAATTACAACCAAAACCGAATCTTTTGTCAGCGTTAAAATTGAAAACAATTTATATGTTGATGATTCAAACGGAATACTGAAATCTTCTTCAGGGACCCATACAATTGAAGTGCCCCAGGAAGTATTGAACAGTTCGGGACATTACACAGTAATTGAAAAAAAGATTATTAAACGTCTTCCTTATTTTTCAAGAACAGAAGATGATATTTATTTTGAATATGATTTTAAACCGGTTACTGAAGATAATCCGAAATGTTATCATATCGCGGACGCTCATAATGAAAAAATCAAAACCGTTAATGCTGCTCTTGCATATGGTAAACCCGATTTCCTTATTTTAAACGGAGATATTCCCGAGGACAGCGGGCAAATATCAAATTTTTATACTATTTTTGAAATAGTATCAAACATAACCGAAGGAAACATTCCTACTGTTTTTACCAGAGGGAACCACGATCTCAGAGGAAACTGTGCCGAAAAAATAGTCGATTACACTCCGAATATGAACGGTAATTCCTATTACTCTTTCAGACTTGGTAATATATGGGGTCTTTGCCTTGATTGCGGCGAAGACAAACCGGATGATAACGAAGAATACGGTCACACTGTGGCCTGCCATCAATTTCGTGTGAAAGAAACTGAATATATAAAACATATCATTGAAAACAGAGCGAACGAGTACGACGAAACCGGTGTCAGACACAAAATAATAGTTGTGCACTCCCCTTTTACCCATGAATTTGAAAAGCCTTTTGACATAGAAAAAGATATATTTACCGAATGGTGCAGACTTCTTAAAGAATTTATAAAACCGGAAATAATGATTTGCGGTCATACTCATAAACTGGGCATTTATGAACCCGGATGCGACTATGATACCTACGGTCAGCCTTGTACTGTTGTGGTGGCTTCGGAAACCGAAAAGAAAAAACATTTTACAGGCACCGGTTTTGAATTCGGAAATGATGAAATCAAAATAACATTTACAAATAACAGAGGAGATATTGTTGACAGTATATCAATGAAAATTTAATACTTTTCATAATATATAATAGAGCGCAGACTATCCTTATCTTATTAATGAATAGGATAATCTGCGCTTTTATTTATTAGCTATAATAAATCAACAAGCTGTTAAACCTTTTCTCTGTATTGTTTACGGGCAAATCTGAAAATAATATAGGCAAGACACAAAAGAACAAATATTCCGATATAAAGACCGTATTTTCTTGTTTCGCTTGTCATTTTTTCGCCCTCATCTGTTGTGCCGGATGAATCCCCGCCAAGAAACAATGAAAGATTTGAATCGCCTGAAGGAATATAATTTTTAACATCGTCCCAAAGGGTACTCTGAAGGGCAAGTATTTCGGGTGATAAATTTGTATATATTTGAGTTTTAAAAGCACCTTCTTCAGGATAAAGCAGTTCATCCTGATAATATTCGTAGTCAGGATCATTATAAACCGCTTCGTTGGGACTGCCGTAACAAATATATTCTGCATTTGCTTTTGCCACTTCCGGTTCATTCAGGAAGTTAATATAAAGCTCTGCGGCGCGCTTATTTTTAGCGCCTTTAAGAATACAGGCTGCATCGACAAAATAATTTACCCCTTCTTTGGGATATACGAAGTCGAGATCCGGGTTGTTTTCCTGCATAGAAAGAAAATCACCGACAAAATAAGGTGCCAGAGCTGCCTCGCCTGCCTCCATTTTCAAAAATACTTCGTCGTTAACATAAACCGGATTAACAATTTTTTGCTCTTTTAATAGGGCGGCAGCTGTTATCCACGCCGGAGCTGACTCATTATTGTAATCCATACCGAGTATGCTCTGTGCAATAGCAAACGCATCTCTGGGATTATTAAACATAAGTATATTATTGGTATATTCTTCATCCCAAAGAGCAAGCCAACTGTCAGGGGCCTCATCCACAAGTTTTGTATTATAAATCAGTCCGACAAATGAAACGGTATAAGGGACTGAATATTCACCGGTAGGATCGTAAGCAAGTTTTCTGTATTTTTCGGGGATATATTTGAAGTTCGGTATATTATTAAAATTGATTTTTTCGAGCATATTCTCTTTAATCATACGCTCAATCATATAGTCGGACGGTATTACTACATCGTATGATATACCACCGCTTTTAAGCTTCGAATACATAGATTCGTTATTATCAAAAGTGTTATATATAACTTCAATACCGTATTTTTCGGTAAACGCTTTATTAACATCCAATGAGTCGTCTTCACCGTCGGAAATATATTCTCCCCAGTTGTATACATACAATTTTGTGCCTTTTAATGAATCTATATCATCGGATTCTTTTGCAAAAGCAAAAATAAAGGGAACAAAACTGATTATTGCAGAAAGGAAAACGCTGAATAGTTTTTTCAATTTTCTACCTCCAATCATTCCTTATCCGGCTTTTTTTCGCTCTTTATTTGAATAGAATTATAAAGAATCAGAAGTACAAGTATACTGACAAATATAAGCGCAGATAAGGCGTACATATCAGGTTTAATACGCTTTTTTGTCATTGAAAAAATAGCAATAGGCAAAGTCTGGAAACCCGGTCCGCTTGTAAAGTAACTGATAATGAAATCATCAAGAGAAAGTGTAAATGCCATAATAAGGCCTGTAATAATTGCAGGCATAATTGAAGGCAGAACTACTTTGAAAAATGAAGCAAGCGGAGTGCATCCGAGATCAAGAGCGGCCTCAGATAAATTTTTATCGGTCTGCCTGAGCTTCGGCAGAACAGTAAGTATAACATAAGGAAGATTGAATGTTACGTGAGCAATCAGCAATGTGCCAAATCCAAGAACAGATTCAATTCTGAGCGCTCTGCCGATAAAAACAAAAAGAAGCATCATAGAAATACCGGTAACTATTTCAGGGTTCATCATCGGAACATTGGTTACTCCGATTATTGTTGAACGAAAAGCGCTCTTTTTATACTTTTCAATTCCTACTGCGGCAGAAGTACCGAGTATCGTTGCAATAATTGAAGAAGAAACCGCAAGAATTATTGTGTTATAAAGGGCGCGTAAGGTATTCCCGTCTTTTATCAACGCCTTATACCATTGCAAGGAGAAACCGTCAAATACAATTGTACTGCTGGATAAATTGAATGAAAAAACGATAAGTACAATAATGGGAGCATAAAGGAATGCAAAAACAAGTACAGTATATATTCTTGACAATGTTTTCATATTACCATCTCCCCCTCATCGCCTGAAAATCTGTTCATGACAGCCATACATACCAATATGAGAATCATTAGGACAAGAGAAAGAGAAGCGCCGAGATTATAATTATAAGACTGCTGAAACTGTCTTTCTATAACATCGCCGATTAAGTCAAAAGAACCTCCGCCGAGTTTCTGCGAAATATAAAAAGTACTAACAGAGGGAACAAAAACCATTGTAATTCCGCTTACTATGCCGGGCATACTCAACGGGATAATACATCTTCTTATTACATTGATTTTATTTCCTCCGAGATCCTGACAAGCCTCTATCATAGAAAAATCAAGTTTTGCCATTACCGAATAGATCGGCATTATCATATATGGGAGGAAATTATATACCATGCCGAGAATGACGGCTCCGCCGGTATTTATCATATGTACAGGATCAATTCCTATTTTTATAAGAAAACTGTTTATAAGCCCGGTATCCTGCAATATCGCCATCCAGGAATAAGTTCTTATCAGAAAGCTCATCCACATCGGGAGCATAACAAGCAGAATAAGAGTCCTTTGCATCTTATCGGATTTTTGAGAAATAATATATGATGTCGGGAATGCAATTAAAAGGCAAATTAAAGTAGCAACAATTCCAAACCAGATTGAACGAAGAAAAGTGGGCAAATACTTTGATAAGAATTTTATATTGTCAAGAGTAAAATCTCCCGATGCTGTAGTAAATGAGTAGTAGACAACAAATATCATAGGAGCAATAATAAAAAGAATCGCCCATAAAATATAAGGAGAAGATACCAGTTTTGATCTCAGAGCGGATTGATTTCTCATTACTCCGCCTCCTCATCAAGAACAGACAGCTCATCAAATTCTTCACTGAACGAACTGTAATCGCCGAACATTCCCGAATACTCGGATTTCTTCATAATATGAATTGCATCCGGCTCAATAAACAGACCGATCTCGACACCTTCCGGATGAAAATCTGTGGTCTGAATCATCCATTTAAAGCCTTTGATATCAACAATAATCTCAAAATGAACGCCTTTAAATGTGACAGATGTAACGATTCCGGTAAGCATACCTTTTTCTGGAGAAACTATATCGACATCTTCAGGTCTGACAACAACATCAACCGCTTCGTTTTTGGCAAATCCGCTATCAAGACATTTGAAATTATTACCCGAAAAATCAACCGAATAATCCTCTCTCATTATACCGTCGATGATATTACTCTCTCCGATAAAATCGGCAACAAAGGCATTCTTGGGCTCGTTATAAATATCAATCGGCGTACCTATTTGCTGAATAACTCCACCGTCCATAACAACAACTGTGTCGGACATGGAAAGGGCTTCTTCCTGATCATGGGTTACATAGATAAACGTGATACCGAGACGCTGCTGAATATTTTTAAGCTCAACCTGCATATCTTTTCTGAGTTTAAGATCCAACGCACCGAGAGGTTCATCCAGCAAGAGAACTTTCGGATCAACAGCAAGAGCGCGCGCGATGGCAACCCTCTGCTGCTGACCGCCTGACAGAGAGTTTATACTTCTTTTATTAAAGCCTTTGAGGTTCACGATGGAAAGCATCTCTTCGACTTTTTCTTTTATTTGCTTTTCGGGCATTTTCTTTATTCTCAGTCCGAAAGCAACATTTTCATACACATTCAGATGCGGGAACAAAGCATAGCGCTGAAAAATAGTATTTACATGCCGTTTATGCGGAGGAATAGAATTTATCTTTTTACCTTCAAAAATAACGTCGCCCTCATCAGGATGCATAAATCCGGCAATAATTCTCAGAGTTGTAGTTTTTCCGCAACCCGACGGACCGAGTAAGGTAATGAATTCCTTGTCTCTTATGCTCAGATTCAGATCTTTTAATACCTGATTATCTCCGAATGCGACGGAAATATTTTTTAGTTCAATGATAACATTCTGTTCCAATTATCTAACCCCTCTCTAATATAGAAAATTCTATATATTTGATGTTTTTTCTATTATACAGAATTATTCAAAATCTTCTTTACTGAATAACGTGTCTTCCTGAATATCTCTGATTGTTGATTTGCCAATGTATTTACTGAATTCAATAGGAGGCAATCCGTTTCCAGGTCTTTTATATATAACCATGTCCTCTGTAATTACAGTACCTGCAGGAATGCTGACTTTACTGACAGCAGAGCGCCTTACGCTGTTTCTTGTCGTTATTTCGGAATCCAAACAAACAAGCTCACCGCTGCCCCTGATTGTGTTTATGAACGCAAGACCATCGGATACTGTTTTCAAATCGTCACAGTCCATTGAATGAAAATGGTCATTTCTCTTTTTTATCGTTTTATCAAGTGTAAAATGCTTTTCAATTGTCTGAGCCCCTAAAATATAAGCTGTTTTAAGTACATCCATACATTTATCCGGATAAGTATGATCCGAATACCCGATAATACATTCGGGATACTTTTCTTTCAGGGACATTATCTTATTCAGATTTGCGTGACTCGAAGGAGTGGGATACTCCAGCACACAGTGAAGAAGAGTAAGTTTATTGCTGTTGTATTTCTTTATCAGATTGACAGCAAACTCAATTTCATCAAAATTCGATGCACCTGTTGAAAGAATTATAGGTTTGTTTTTTTGCGCAACCTTTGTAAGAAGAGGAATATTGCTGATATCAGATGATGATATCTTAAACAAATCCATATAACTGTCAAGGTAGTCAGCCGATTCAAGATCAAACGGAGTAGATATAAATGTTATTCCGATTTCCTTTCCGTATTCAGATAATTCGGCATATTCTTTTTCACCGAATTTATCATAAAGCTGAAATAATTCATATTGCGTTTCGATTGATATATCATTTCTGTCCCATGCACCGGGTGAATCCTTCATTACAAGAGAACCGGCTTTGTATGTCTGAAACTTTGCTGCATCGGCACCGTTTTCTTTAGCCCTTAACATCATTAATTTCGCTGCCTCAATCGGAGTAATACCAAGCTGTTCGGCAATCTCATAATAGTTTACGCCGATTTCACAAATAATATAAAAACCTTTTGATGCTAAAGTATCATAGTAATTCATCTCTGCCGCCCCTTTATGAAAGTTTTTTTCTTACAGAAGAAACTAGTTTTTTGTATCCTCATATTTCCTCAAATTTATTTTCAGCCTTTAATAAAAGCACCGTTTAAAACGACAAATAATACACTAATATATAGTTCAGATTTTCCTGCAAAGGAAAACAGTTATCCTGCATTATTAAACTCCGACAAAATATTTTCGATGATGTTTTGTGCTCCGTCAAGGGTAAAAGATGAAATACCGGCCTTACTCATTTGCTCAATATTTAAATCGTTAATATTATCAATTAAATTATGGTTCCAATTATCATAACCTCCGGCAAAAACACTGCTTCCGATTTTTTCAAGATATTTTCCGGTATTATATTCATGAGGAGCGTTTGCAATAATAATGCAGGGTAAGCCTGCCGAATTCGCCTCGCAGCAGGTTACACCGCCGCCCGTTATAGCAAGATCATATCCGGAAAACAGTTGAATTGCAGAAGGAACATTTCTGAATACCTTGAATCTTCCACGATTGATACGACTCAGTTTATTTTCACAAGAAGCGTCTCCGCCGAGTAGAATGTCAAATTCAAAATCGGTTTTTATAAGTTCTTCTGCAACGGAAACTGAAGTATCAAAAGGATCCGCTCCTCCCAAAGAAACAATTACTCTATTGACTGCTTTTCTGATTTTCCGGTATTTTTTTATTTCAGGATTTAATATAATATAATCTGTTCCCTTATAGACTCTTTTTGCCTTATATTCATTTTTTGTAAAGCTGATCATTCCTGCAAAATAAACATCGCATAATTCTTCGGCATCTCCGACATCATCTATAAGAGCAAGAAATGAACCCGAAGATTTTATTTTTTCAGCATTTTTTGCAGTTGAGACAAATCTGTCATTAATCCAAATATCGGTTTTATTATCATTGATTATCTTGTTTTCCCAATTTGATAAATCATCTGAATAATCAACAACAGTATAAGGAATTCCTTTTGCATTCAGAATTTTTAAAGCCGCCTCATCATCATTAATCAAATATGTAAAATCCAGGTTTTTGCTTTTCAAACAATCTATGAATTGAAACGACCGGAATAAATGACCCATACCGCGCGTATGTGAACATTCAACGGCCAGAACAAAAGAAGGAGAATTTCCTTTTTGAATCATAAAGATATCCTTTACAAAAAGATTTTAATGTTCTTTTATATCTGCGGCAGGAACACCGACAAGAGTAACATTACCGTCAAAATTTTTAGTAACAACAGCTCCTGCCCCGACAGTGGTATAAGATGAAATGTTAATACCGGGTAAAACAGTTGAATTAGAGCCGATATAGCAATTACTGTCAATATTGCATCTGCCAAGTATAACAGCATTAGGGGCTACTGTTGAATAATTCCCGACAGAAGAATCATGCATTATATTACCCATTACATTAACCCTGACACATTTTCCGAGCTTAACGCCGGTTGAAATATTACAAAGGTCGTGAATAACACATCCTTCTTCAATGATTGAGCCGGCAGAAACATTTGCGCAGGGAGAAATAACGGTTTCAAAATCAAAACCCGCTGTTTTGTATTTTTCATAAATCAACTTTCTCGCTTCAGAAGAATCCGGAACATTTACAAGAGAAAAATCAGTACATGAATAATTCGATAAAAAATCATCATCGTTACCGAGATATTTACATTCGGGAACTCCAAAATCTTCTTTATCAACATAGCCGAAGATATCATATCCGCACTTCTCGAGCAATTCAAAAGTTTCGGAAAAATA
>JAILMJ010000057.1 GCA_024692685.1 Clostridia bacterium | reverse complement strand
CACCTTCTCACCGCACAGCGTTCCTGAAAAGGTACGGTACTCCCTGTTAAATGCGATTTCCTTCGGATTGTCAAGATAAGCGGCGATTCTCTCAGTCCTGCCCGGATCTCCCGGGATAATGGCATACCGGGCTCCGTCCTCCGGACCGAGATTTATGTGATACTCAGCATTTTTCATCTTCTGATCAGTCCTCCTGTTCATAAAGCCTTGTCTTTATCGGATAATCAGGGACTTGATTTATGTTTTCTCCGCTCCGTCGCGTGTACAGTTATAATATAAACTCAAACGGGGAAAAAATCAATAACCTGTTCCCATTTCTCTATTGAACGCGCGGGCTTAAAGTTGTATAATTACGGGCAGAGAGAAGGTAAACTATGGAATACAGATATGAAATGCACCAGCACACCGCTCCCTGCAGCCACTGCGGACGCGCCGACCCGGCAGAGCTGATAACGGAAATGAAGGCTCAGGGTTTCAGCGGCTGCGTGATTACGGATCACTTTTATCACGGAAATTCGGGAATAGACAGAGCGTTGCCGTGGAAGGATTTCTGCGCTCCGTACGAAAAGAATTTCCTGCTTGCCAAAGAGGCGGGCGACAGGCTTGATTTCGATGTCCTTTTCGGCCTTGAAGAGGGAGTCGGAGAAGGCAAGGAAGTCCTGATTTACGGAATCGACTGCGATTTTATGTATGCCCATCCGGAACTCAGACGCGCAGGGCTTCGGGAAATATATGAACTTGCCCACGCAGCCGGCGCCGTAGTCATTCAGGCGCACCCGTTCCGAAGCAGGGATTATATCGACGACCCCGACAAACCGATTGACAGAAAATATCTTGACGGCTATGAGATTTTCAACTCCTGCAACATTGAAGAAGACAACGAAAAAGCAAAGATTTTCCTCTCCGATGAAACGGCGATACTCACAGCCGGCTCAGACTCCCATCACGCCCTGTTTGAGAACAGATCCTGCATTATCTGCAGTCACCGCATCCGCACCGGAAAAGAACTCGCGGATACGCTCAGAAGCGGAGACTACTGCCTGAGCTGCTCAGACGGAACAATATTGTAACTCTCATTTATTCGCTTGCTTTTGTCATAACAGCTTCGCTTGGCCGAAGCTGTTTTATATTTTCCGCGCAGGCAAAAGCATCGCTCAGAAACTCACCGCCGGGTAACGAATAATTCGCTGTTCCTTATTGAAAACTTTAATTAAATGTGATAATATTGCTTTATATAGATTATTTTTGAAAGAAAAGGGTGATTTTTTGAAAAGAATAATTTCATTATTCCTGTCTCTGACCCTCTCTTTTTGCTGCCTCACTCCCGCCTTTGCCTCACAGCCGGCAACCGTAACCGACGCTGCAGAATACAACAGCTATCCACTGATTATTGTTAGAGGCATGGACTTCGACGGCCTTGTATACAAACAGGGCACTCCCGAGGAACAGAACTGCTTCAAGGGCGTGAGCGCCGGAGCGATAATCAAGGTTCTTTTCAAAGCCATCGGCTCGGGCGTTATCCATTGGAGCTGGGAAGACGGAGTTGAGCCCGTCATTGAATATGTCAACGACATTATGGGCCTTATGGCCTGCGACGAAAACGGCAACTCAGCCTATGATGTCTCGGTTAAACAGTATCCCTCATCACTTGCGAACTATCCCGAAACCTGGGATATGGGCGACGATGACGAAATGGGAATCATAAAAAGAGCGGTGGAAAAATACGGCCCCGCAAATGTTTATTATTATAACTATGACTGGCGGCTTGACCCGTTCATCCACGCGGACAGGCTCAATGATCTTGTTTCAGCGGCTCTCAGGGAAACCGGGAAAGACAAGGTCAATATAGCCTGCTTCAGTATGGGAGGCATCGAAACCTTATCCTACCTTTACAAATACGGCAACGACAGCGTCAACAGGGTGGCGTTTATGTCGTCAACTTTCTTCGGCACCCACGTTACAACCGATCTTCTCAGGGGCCTTGTGAGCATAAACGCCGACAGACTTCATATCTATCTCAACCAGATGGTTGCCCGTGACAGAAAAGTGCTCACCTTCCTCTTTGACACGCTCTATAAAATCAAGGTTATGGACGGGCTGGCGAATCTCGTCAACCGGATTATCCCCAAAATCAAAGACAAGGTCTATGATGAATTCCTGCTCAATACCTTCGGCACCATCCCTGCGGTCTGGGCGCTCGTTCTGCCCGAAGGCTACGACGAAGCCGTGGAATATATGTTCGGGCGCGACAGGGAAAAATACGCGGATTTTATTAAACTTACGGAAGAATACCAGAAGATGAGTTCGGAACGCAGCGCTCTGCTCAGGGAATTCGAGGCGGAGGGCACTTCAATAGTTGTCTGCGCAGGTTACAACAGAGCTTGCATCCCCGTCTATGACGGCGGCGGCGGAAACGGAGACGCAATCCTCGAGGCGGACAGAATGCTCGCAGGCGCAACAGTTGCTCCCGTTGGCGAAACCCTCGGCGACGGCTATGTGCCCGCAACGGAAGGCATGCTCTCCCCGGACAGGGTCGTTGACCTGTCAGGCGTACTGTTTCCTGAAACCACCTGGGCAATTAACGGCTCTCCTCACGTTTCGGCGAGTTACGGCACGGAGTATTCCGACTTTCTTTTCTGGCTTATTGAATATGAAGGCAGGGTCACCGTCAACTCCAACCCGCGTTATCCGAGATTTATGTCCTCCTCAGATAAAGAAGAACTCAGAGTAAACTGATAATTCATATCGGAAAGGCAAGTACAATGACTAAAATTCTTATTGCGGATGATGAAGTCCTCATCAGGAGGCTTGTGTGCGATTTCCTGAAAAAATCCGGATATGAGACTGTTGAAGCAACCGACGGCAGGGATGCCATCGTCAAGTTTGCCGAAAACAAGGATGTCAAACTCATCATCTGTGACATAATGATGCCTGAAATGGACGGCTGGGAAGTTTGCAAAAAAATCCGTGAAACAAGCAATGTTCCCATAATAGTGCTGACAGCCCGCGCTCAGGAATTCGACGAGCTCGCCTCATTTGAGTCGGGCGCTGACGACTATGTCACAAAGCCTTTCAGCCCTTCCGTACTTGTCAAGAGAGTTGAGGCGCTTTTGAAGCGTTCCGAGTCCTCAAAGCGGCCGGACTCCTCCGATGTTGTCAAGGAAGACGGCCTGACGGTGAATATAGCCGCCCACACGGTTGACCTTGACGGCAGCGCAGTTGAGCTGACAAAAAAGGAATACGATATCCTCGTTAAACTCATAAAAAACCCGAACCGTATCTATTCAAGGGAAATGCTTCTTGACGATATCTGGGGCATTGATTTTGACGGCGACGCGAGAGCGGTTGATTCCCACGTTGCCCGCTTAAGAACCAAACTCGGCGCCTGGGGAGACAGCCATCTCAAAACCGTTTACGGCGTCGGATATAAAATTGAGGTGAGCGAAAGTTGAGCAGAATCGCCTCTCTGATTACGGGTAAGATAAGAGCAAAGATTTTTCTGAGCGTTATAGCGGTTATCGCCGTATTCATCTGCGTTATCTCCGCAATATCCTATCCCGTTCTCTTCAGGATTTTCACAAAGAATACCTATGAGGAGCTCTGCTCGGTCGCGGACACCATTGATTTTCTTGTTCCGGACTCGGGCTCATATTACTATGATCTCTACGCTCTTTCGGAAAATCATAACGTGGAGTTCGAAATTATAGATATCGGCGGAGTACTGCTCTACAAAAGCAACGGAGAGGGCTCGGCAATGAGCAGCTCGCATTTTGCCGTTAACGACTTCGCTCCCACGCAGTATTCCGAGATGATACCCTCGGTAAAACACACGAAAAACTACAACTATCCGAATTTTGAGATAAAAAAGAAACTTGCCACAAACGCCGACTACTTCATCTATCACTCCGAGATATCCACGGGCGACACCGTCTATCTCTACACACCGGTTGCCGATGTGGAAAACATCGTTGAAACGGCCGACAGGGTCTATTCGGTATTCAGCATTCTTATTCTCGGACTTTCGGGTCTGCTGTTCCTCTTCATTTCCTCAAAGTTTACAAAGCCGGTTGAGGAGATAAACGATGTTACCAAGGATATGGCGGCGCTGAATTTTGAGAGAAAATGCGAAAACTACGGAAAGGATGAAATAGGAGAACTCGGCAGGAGCATTAACATCCTTTCAAACACGCTTGACTCCACGCTGATGGACCTAAAGGACAAAAACGCCCAGCTCGAAAAGGATATTGAGCTGCGTCTTGCCCTTGACAACGCGAGAAAGTCATTCATCAACAACGTTTCCCACGAGCTCAAAACACCCATTGCCATCATTTCGGGCTATGCCGAGGCACTGCTTGAGGGAATCAGCGACAATCCGCAGGTCATCAGGGAATACTGCGGAATAATCAACGACGAAAGTCACAAGATGAACAACCTCGTGCTTGAATTGCTTGAACTGTCAAAACTCGAGAGCAAGACAAGTCCGTTCACTCCCGAAACATTCGATATCGGGGAGTCTGTTGCGAAAATTATCGATCACCTTTCCATTGAATTTGAGAAAAGCGGGATAACGGTTGAAAACAGCGTCCCCGTGCCTCTTGACTGCTATGCGCAGAAGGATAAGATAGAGATTGTCATAAACAACTATATCACAAACGCCATCTCGCATTGCTCGGGTGAAAAGAAAATAACTGTCAGCTGTGCCGGCGCGGGTGAATGCCTCAGAATTGAAGTGTTCAACACCGGAGAGCACATTGACGAAGGCGATATGGCCGAACTCTGGGACAGTTTCTACAGAGCCGACAAAGCGCACGGCAGAAGTGAAAACCGTTTCGGACTCGGGCTTTCCATTGTAAGAAGTATTATGGAAAACCACTCCTGCGGTTACGGCGTGGAAAATGCGGACCGGGGGGTCAAATTCTATTTTGATGTTCCTTTGAAGGCGGATTATTATGAAAACAAATCAGAGAATCAGAGCTGAAAAAGCGCTGACGGGCTCAAAAAGTAAATATTCCGTTTCCCGCAGAGCCTTCCCGGGATTTTTCCGTGTGGCTGCTCTGGCAGTATCTCTGTGCCTGATACTCTCCGCATGCGGGGACGAAACGCCCGGAGTCAGAACTCTTAATTCGATATCCTCGCGCAATACCATCACAGCTCCTGCCGAAGATGTCGCTTCTGTTCACTACGCCTCCGGCGCCACCGCTTACAACACGCCTGTCGCCGCGTCCGGTCTTATTGAAATGCGTGTTGACGAGGCATCAAAATCATTCGGTATCTATGAATCATCAAGCAAGACACTCTGGACCGCTCTTCCTCTTCTCGAGGAAACGGGCGGCAACATAAACATGGATTGCGACGCCGCAATGGTTACCCTCAAAATCATAGGCGGCTCGGATGTTTATATTCTCAACAGTCAGGATAATTCCCTCGCTTACGGAACCGCGTCGCTGGAAAAGGTGAAGGGCGGCGCCGTATTCGATTATAAGATATTCCCCAATTCAGCCACCGCGGAGAGGGCGTCAAACGGTCAGATGATGAAAGACGATATCGGCTTTGACGTCAAGGTCAGCGTCCTGCTCGCGGACGGCAATATGAATGTAGGATGCACCTATTCAAGCCTTACCTCAAATAAAGACGCCTACATTGAAGACATCACCCTGCTCAACTATTTCGGAGCGTACAGCGATATGGCGGAGGGCAACTTCCTCTTTGTGCCCGATGGCTGCGGCGCGATTGTAAAAACAGAGATTTACAACGAATCCTCTGAGCCGCTCTCATTCTCGGTTTACGGAAACGACATCTCAAATCCCTCCGAGACTTCGGGAAGCGCCATCATCCCCGTTTTCGGCATAAAAAGAGGCAACAGCGCCTTTGCCACCCTGATTGAGAAAGGCGACGCCGTAGCCACGATAAATGCGTCCAAGGCGGTAAACCGCATAGAGTACAACCGGGTTTATCCAACCTTCAACTTAACCCCATCGGCTTATGAAAACAAAACAATCTACATTTCAAAAACACGGACTCTCAATAAAGCCGACAACGAGCAGTTTGAGATAAAAATGTGTTACCGCTTCCTCTCCGAGGTAAACGCCAACTATGCGGGTATGGCCTCGGCCATCAGGGAGCAGCTTATACGCAATTCCGTTATCTCAACAAAAACCATGGAGCCGACCGACTATCTTCCGTTTTTCATAACACTCACCGGCTCAACAAAAAGATCAATAGGCAAACTGAAATACAACCACGTGCTCACAAACTTCGAGCAGGCGGAGGATATGCTCATAAGAATAAAGAGCAAGGGCATAAACAATATCAGCCTGCGCTATAAAGCCGCCCTGTCGGGCGGAGAGAATTCAAAGGATATCTGCAACTCGCGGATACAGATGCGTCTGGGCGGATCGGGCGGACTGAGCGAGCTGTACTCATATATGCAGGCCCAGAAGATGAGCCTCTTCATCGACATAGATATGCTTTCTTCATCCGAAGAGTTTTCCGGGGGAAACTCGGTCAGCATTTTCAATAAAGATGTTGCCTACTCCCCTGAAAGCACTTTCAAAGATTCGGGCAGAACCGTACCGCTCAAAGACAGATATCTCAGAAAATGGGCCGATCTGAAAAATGTTATCATAAACATTCTCGCCGATTTCAACGGCTATGATTTCACAGGCTTCTGCCTTGACGACGCCGGCTCGGTTCTCTACTCCGACTTTTCAGATAAGGGTTACCTCCGTCAGGCCGCGTCCGAGACCATAGCGGGAATCATTTCCCCGCTCTCAACCAACAACGAGATAATGATAGCGGGCGGAAATTTCTATATGCTTAAAAATATCAACTCGGTTATAGAGCTTCCGCTTTCAACCACGGTATCGAAGAACGGCGCATACGTTCCCGTTCCCTTTGTCCAGCTTGTTCTCCACGGTATAATTGATTACGCAGGCGAGCCCGTAAACGAGGAAATCAATCCCGACGAGACTCTTCTGCGCTGTATGGAATACGGCGCCTGCCCGCATTACAAGTGGAACTACAACCCGCTGGAGGGCACGGGAGAAAACGACATTTATTACTACGAAAACTCAATCAACTCCGCCGCGGCATTCTATGTCAGAGCGAGCAAAGCCCTCAACGACCTGAGAGACGCAAGAATGACCGACCACTATGAAGTGACTGACGGCGTTTACTGCACGGAATACGACACGGGAGCAATGATTTTCGTCAACTACACAAGCGTCAACCACGAGGTGCTCGGCGTCACCGTGGGCGCAAGAGACTTCCTGAGAGTTAACTGACAAATCCGCCGCGCGAACGGCAAATAATATAATCCGACAGAAAACAAATTCAAACCGGAGGAAAATAATATGCCTTATATCAAAACAACCACAAACGTTGAAATCAACAATCAGATTAAGGACAGCCTCAAGTCAAAACTCGGAGAGGCCATCACGGCTCTTCCCGGAAAGACGGAAAGGTGGCTTATGCTTTCCTTTGAAGGAAACACCCCGATGAGTTTCGGCGGCAGAACCGATGAAAACTACGCCTTCGTTGACGTGAGTATATTCGGCACCGCTTCCGCGGAAAATTTTGAAAAACTGACTGCTGCGATAACAAAAGCCATAGGCGAAGAACTTGCCGTAAAACCCGAAAACACTTATGTGAAATACGAAGAAGTTAAACATTGGGGCTGGAACGGCGGGAACTTCTGATATGAGCGAAGACAAAAAGTCTTATCTTTTGCTCGCTGCGGCTGCCTTTGTCATTCTGGCGGTGCTCGCCGTTTTCAGGATAATTGATATGCCGGGCATAAGCGGGCTGCCGGCAACCACCGCTGTGTTTACCTCCTCCACCGAAGTGAAATACGCGGACTCATTTGCGGAAGATGCCCCCGTGAACATAAACA
Source organism: Clostridia bacterium (assembly GCA_024692685.1). GTDB lineage: Bacteria > Bacillota > Clostridia > Oscillospirales > Acutalibacteraceae > CAG-177. Next base: position 55,719 of record JAILMJ010000057.1, on the reverse strand, counting down.
CGGCCACTGCCGAAGAACTGATGACGCTCGATGAGATAGGGGAAAAGAGAGCTGCGGATATCATTGAATACAGAGAGACACACGGAAAATTTCACTCCGCAGACGACCTGACCCTTGTTGAGGGTATAGGAGACCAAACAGTGGAATTAAACAGAGAAAGAATCATCGTATAACCGGGAGAATTAATTATGGAAAGAACTGAAATCATCAAAATTTACAAGGACCCCTCCGCTTTTGCCGACAAGACGTTAACCGTTTGCGGATGGGTCAGGACAATCAGAGATTCAAAAGCCATCGGATTTATGGAAATAAACGACGGCAGCTGTTTCAAAGGAATTCAGATTGTTTTTGAAGCGGAGAAAATCTCCAACTACAAAGAGACTGTCAAGCTCAATGTCGGCGCGGCAGTCAGGGTAACCGGCAAACTGCTCCTTACGCCCAACGCGGGCCAGCCGTTTGAAATCAACGCGGATGAGATAGCCGTTGAAGCTGTTTCGGCGCCCGACTATCCTCTTCAGAAGAAAGGACACTCCCGTGAATTCTTAAGGCAGATTGCCCATCTGAGACCGAGAACGAACCTTTTCAACGCCGTTTTCAGAGTCCGCTCCGCAGCCGCCTTCGCTATTCACAAATACTTTGTCGATCAGGGCTTTATTTACGCCCATACTCCCCTCATTTCCTGCTCGGACTGCGAGGGTGCGGGTGAGATGTTCAAAGTGACGACCCTTGATTTGAACGATGTCCCCAAAACGGAGGACGGGAGCGTTGATTACAGCCGCGATTTCTTCAAAAAGCCCGCCTACCTGACCGTATCCGGTCAGCTGCAGGCGGAGACCATGGCTCTCGCTTTCGGCAAGGTTTATACTTTCGGCCCCACTTTCAGGGCTGAGAAGTCATACACCCAGCGCCACGCCGCGGAGTTCTGGATGGTTGAGCCCGAAATCGCCTTTGCCGACCTTGCGGAAGATATGGACTATGCCGAGGGTATGATAAAGTTTGTCATAAACTATGTGCTTGAAAACTGCCCGCAGGACATCGAATTCCTTAACAGATTCGTTGACAAAGGACTCATTGAAAGACTTAAAGCCGTTTCGGGCGCGGACTTCGGCAGAATAACCTACACGGATGCCGTAAAACTGCTCGAGGAGCACAACGATGAATTTGAATTTAAAGTAAGCTGGGGCAGCGACCTTCAGACAGAGCACGAGCGCTTCCTGACAGAAAAGATCTTCAAGAAACCCGTTTTCGTAACGGATTACCCCAAGGAAATCAAAGCGTTCTATATGAGGCTTAACGATGACGGCAAAACCGTCGCGGCCGCCGACTGCCTTGTTATGGGCATAGGCGAAATCATAGGCGGAAGCCAGAGAGAAGAGCGCCTCGATCTGCTTGAAAAGAGAATTGACGAAATGGGTCTCAACAGAGAAGATTACGACTGGTATCTTGACCTTCGCAGATACGGCGGAGTCAAGCACAGCGGCTTCGGCCTCGGCTTTGAAAGGCTTGTTATGTATCTGACGGGCATAGACAACATCAGGGATGCCATTCCCTATCCGAGAACCACCGGCTCGGCAGATTATTGATATTACCGTCACAAGGAGAGTTAAAAATGCTTAAAAATATATCCCCGATAATTTCCCCCGACCTGCTCAAAATTCTTATGGAAATGGGGCACGGTGACGAAATCGTCATAGGCGACGGCAATTTCCCCGCCGCTTCCGTTGCTCAGCGCCTTGTCAGGCTTGACGGTCACGGCGTTAATGAAATCCTTGACGCAATTCTCCGCCTTATGCCTCTTGACACCTATGTTGACGCCCCGCTCGCCCTTATGGATAACGGCGACCCCTCCTCTCCCCCTCCCATCTGGAAGGATTACGGGGAAACGGTAAACAAAATTGAGGGTGACAAAAAATTTGAGCTTGTTGAGAGGTTTGCTTTCTATGAGAGAGCAAAGAAGGCGTATTGCGTCATAGCAACCGGCGAAACAGCCATTTATGCAAACATTATTCTCAAAAAGGGTGTTGTTATTCAATGAACAAAAGAATTCTTGCAATAGATTTCGGCGCCTCAAGCGGCAGAGCCGTAATCGGAGAATTCAGTGACGGCAAAATAACTCTCAATGAAGTGCACAGATTTTCCAATGATCCCGTGAAAGTCAACGGAACTGTATACTGGGATGTGCTGCGCCTCTTTTATGAAATCAAGCAGAGCATTATCAAGGCCGCTCAGACCGGCCCCATAGACAGCATAGGCATAGACACCTGGGGCGTTGATTTCGGCCTTATTGACAAGGCGGGCAACCTGGTTGAAAACCCCGTTCATTACCGTGATGAAAGAACAAAGGGCCTGATTGAAGAGTGCGCGAAAGAGATACCGGACAAAGAATTCTACAGCCGCACCGGCATCCAGTTTATGGAGCTGAACACGGTCTATCAGTTATATGCCCTAAAAAAATACCGCCCTTACATACTTGAAAGAGCGGATAAACTGCTGTTTATGCCTGACCTTTTCGGCTATCTGCTCACGGGCAGAATGACCACCGAATACTCAATCGCCACCACCTCACAAATGGTTGATCTCAAAACCCGGAACTGGGCCTTCGACCTTATTGACAGACTGGGTCTTCCGTCTTCCCTGCTGTGCGGCATCACCGCTCCCGGAACCGTTCTGGGCAAACTCAGGGACGATATCTGTGAGGAATGCGGCATAGAGCCTGTCGAGGTCATAAGTGTGTGCGGTCATGACACCCAGAGCGCCATAACAGCCGTTCCGTGCCCCGACGGAGACTTTGCCTTCCTCTCAAGCGGCACCTGGTCGCTTTTCGGCACAGAGATTGACAGACCCATCGTTACGGACAAATCTCTCGCTGATAACATAACAAATGAAGGCGGATGTGAAAACAAAATCGGTTTTCTCAAAAATATCATCGGTCTCTGGCTTATTCAGGAAAGCCGCAGGCACTGGAACAGGCACGGCAATGATTATTCATACGCCGACCTCGAAAAGCTTGCGCTTGAAGCGAAGCCGTTCAGATGCTTCATTGACCCCGACAGCCCGGAATTTGTGCCTCACGGCAACATACCCTCAAGAGTTAAGGAATTCTGCAAAAGGACCGGTCAGTATGTTCCCGCCGATACAGGCGAGGTTATGCGGTGCATATATGAAAGTCTTGCGTTAAAATACAAACTCACGCTTGAAAAGCTCTCCGACTCAACGGGCAGGGATTTCCCCGCAATCCATGTCATCGGCGGCGGCACAAAGGACACCCTTCTCTGCCGTATGACAGCCTGCGCCACGGGCAAAAAGGTGCTCGCGGGGCCGGTCGAGGCAACGACACTCGGCAATATTGCCGTTCAGCTTATTTCGTGCGGGGCGGTTGACTCGGTTTCTTCGGCGAGAAAAATTATAGCCGCCAGCGAAAAAATCAGCGTATATGAACCCGAAAACATCGATCAGTGGAACGAAGCGTATGAGCGCTTTAAAAATACAGTAAACAATTGAAAGGAAGTCGAATTATGGCAAAAAGCAGACTTATAGGCGAATATCCCGTCATAGGAATCCGCCCTATCATTGACGGAAGACGCGGACCGCTCAAGGTCAGAGAGTCTCTGGAAGAGCAGACCATGAATATGGCGCTTACCGCAAAGAAACTGTTTGAAGATAACCTTCGCTATTCCAACGGTGAACCGGTTAAGGTTGTTATCTCCGATACCTCCATCGGCAGAGTCGCGGAGGCCGCCAAGTGCGCCGCGCAGTTCAAGCGTGAAGGTGTTGACATAACACTTTCGGTTACGCCCTGCTGGTGCTACGGCTCCGAAACAATGGATATGGATCCCAACACCATTAAGGGTGTCTGGGGCTTCAACGCAACCGAGCGCCCCGGCGCTGTTTATCTTGCCGCCGTTCTTGCTGCTCACGCCCAGAAGGGTCTGCCGGCATTCGGTATTTACGGCAAGGATGTTCTCGACGCGGACGAAACCGAGGTTCCCGATGACGTAAAAGAAAAACTCCTCAGATTTGCAAGAGCCGCGGTTGCCGTTGCGACTATGAGAGGCAAGTCCTATCTGCAGATAGGCTCCATCTGCATGGGTATCGCCGGCTCGACAATAAACCCCGATTTCATTGAGAGTTATCTCGGAATGCGCGTTGAATCCGTTGACGAGGTTGAGATTATCCGCAGAATGACCGAGGGCATCTATGATGAGAAGGAATACCAGAAGGCTCTCAAATGGACTAAGGAAAACTGCCCCGAAGGCTTTGACAAGAACCCGAAATTCGTCCGTAAATCCGACAAACAGAAGGAAAAGGACTGGGAGTTTACCGTTAAGATGACCTGTATCATCAAGGATCTCATGAACGGCAACAATAAGCTCCCGAAGGACAGAGGAGAGGAAATGGTCGGCCACAACGCGATAGCCGCCGGCTTCCAGGGTCAGAGACAGTGGACAGACTTCTATCCCAACGCCGACTTTGCCGAGGCGCTCCTCAACACCAGCTTCGACTGGAACGGCACAAGAGAGCCCTACATCCTTGCGACGGAAAACGATACTCTCAACGGTCTGGGTATGCTCTTTATGAAACTGCTCACCAACAGACCGCAGATGTTTGCCGATGTGCGTACCTACTGGAGCGCCGACTCCGTCAAGAGAGTCACCGGCTATGACATAGAAGGCAAGGCAAAAGAGGCGGACGGTTTCATTCACCTCATCAACTCCGGCGCCTGCTGCCTTGATGCCTGCGGTGAAGTCAAGGATAAAAACGGCAACGGCGTTATCAAGCCCTGGTATGAAGTTACTGCCGCAGACCGTAAAAAGATGCTTTCGGCAACCACCTGGCCCGCAGCCGATAACGGATATTTCAGAGGCGGCGGATTCTCATCCCGCTTCCTTACCCGCGCAGAAATGCCTGCAACAATGATAAGACTCAATATAGTCAAGGGACTGGGCCCCGTTCTTCAGATATGTGAAGGCTGGACTGTTAACCTGCCCGATAAGGTTTCCGATATTCTCTGGAAGAGAACGGACTACACCTGGCCTTGCACCTGGTTCACTCCCAGATGCGGCAGTGCGGGCGGCCACGCCTTTAAGTCCGCATACGACCTGATGAACAACTGGGGAGCAAACCACGGAGCAATCTCCTACGGCCACATAGGCGCCGACCTTATCACCTTTGCCTCCATGCTCAGAATCCCCGTTGCCCTTCATAACGTTCCCGATGAACAGATTTTCCGCCCCGCCTGCTGGGGAGCATTCGGAACAAAGGACCTTGAAGGCGCTGACTTCCGTGCCTGCGAAAACTACGGTCCTCTTTACAATAAATAATCCCGTAAAAACATTTTATCCCGGCAATCAAACGATTGCCGGGATTCTTTTTGCTTTATTGAATTTATGCCGTCAGGTTTCGTGCTTATTATTACTGCTTCCGGCGGCTTCGCCGATACAGAAATCCCCCTGCACTCCGGTTATTATCACTTTTACGGGCTCGCCGGTTTCAACATCGTTCGTAACCTTAACGGGAATATAGTTTGCCGTGTAGCCTCTGATAAGGCCCTCGTGGTGCCCTTCGGGGATGATTTCAAGTTCTTTTCCTATCTGTGAAAGCAGAAACTCTTTTCTGATTTTTTCCGCTTCGTCGGCCATTATTTCGGCGCGTACCTGCTTTTCTCTGCTGTCAACCTGGTCCTCCATTCTTGCGGCGGGAGTTCCGGGCCTTCGTGAGTACGGGAAAACATGCACCTTTTCGAAGGCGATCTTTTTCACGAAATCAAGTGAAATATCAAAGTCACTGCGGCTCTCCTCCGGAAAGCCCACCATAACATCGGTGGTAAGCGTGCAGTCGGGGAAAATCCGCCTGAGTTTCAGGCAGAGATCCTCATACTCGACCGAGTTGTAATGCCTGTTCATCCTTTTGAGTGTCTTGTCGCAGCCGCTTTGAAGGGAAATATGGAACTGCGGGCAGAACTTTTCGATTCCCGCAAGCCCGTTCATAATTTCTTCGGTTATATGATCGGGTTCAAGAGAGCCGAGTCTGACCCTGAGTATTCCGTCAACCTCTGAAACCGCCTTCACCGCTTCAACAAGATTCGAGCCTGAGTCTTTGCCGTAGGCGGAGAGATTGATACCGACCAGAACCACTTCTCTGAAGCCCTTTTCCGCAAGGCGGGCAACCTCGTCTTTTATATCATCAACGGGCTTTGAACGCACCCTGCCTCTGGCGTAAGGAATAATACAATATGAGCAGAATCTGTCACAGCCGTCCTCAATCTTGACTATTGCCCTTGTTCTGTCGGAAAAATCGTTTATGATACTGCCGTTGAACTTCTCGCCGAGCTGATGCGGCTCAATCTCAAACACCTGCCTGCGGGTATTAATGAACCTCATTATATAAGCGAAAAGCTTGCCGTTTGAGCTGTTGCCGATAATCACATCCGCTTCGGGAAGCCCGCGCGCGGATTCCGGCTCCGCCTGCGGCATACAGCCGGTGAGAACGATTATGCTGTCCGGATGATTCTTCCTGAACCTTCTGACTGCCTGGCGTGTTTTTCTGTCGCTCTCCGCAGTTACGGTGCAGGAATTTATAACATAGACATCCGCTTCTTCGTCTGCGCTCACGCAGGTAAAACCGTGCCTCTCCATATCCTGAGACATAGCCTGAGATTCATATTGATTAACTTTGCAACCCAAGGTATAAAAAGCACACTTCATCCGGCTAAACTCCGTCTGTAAATTTTATTACGGCATATAGGGACTTTCGTCGTAATCATAGTCCTCCGGCATAATGAAGGGGCGGAAATACTTTATGGTGAAATCGACACCCCACTGCCCCTTTCTGCCCTTCCAGTAATTGGAATGCGGCTCGATTGACAGCATGCCGTCATAATCCTTTGTGTAGAGAATGTCCATAACACCGCCCCAGTTTATTTCGTCAAGACCCGCGGGAGCGTCGTCATAGCCCTCTCCGTCAATATAAAGAACGCCCTTGATATGGAAGTGATAAACTCTGTCACCCCAGTCACGGAGCTCTTTGAGGTAATCACCTCTTCTGCTCAGGCAGTGCGAGGCGTCATATTTGATGCCGAGTTCGGGAAGGGCGGTGTGAATTACGCTCCACGCCCTGTCGTCAAAAACAAAGTTTTCCCAGTCGCAGTTGTAGGTAGCGATTTTTACTCCCCTGCCTCTTGCGTAATCAAGCAACTGCGAAAGGTAATCAATGGCAATGCGGCAGTTATCATAATAACCGAGGCTCTCAACCTCATTCACGCCGACATTGTAAACGGGGCAGCCGATAATCTCCGCGGCGTCAATCAGCGCTTTGTCGGCATGGAGGGCTTCGGGAATAACCTTACCGTTTTCATCTATACGCTTCATGCCCCATCTGCCCATTGAGCCTACGGGAATTCCGTATTTTTCGCTGTAACCCTTTATTTCATTTGCGCGGGAAAGAAATTCATCCGCATCATAATTATGGTTGACGCAGAATTCAACCGCGTCAAGTCCCTTGTCCTTGACATACTTAATGCATTTTTCTTCCCATCCGTTTATGATACCGAGTTTCATATTACTGCCTCCAATTAAAGCAATTCAATCCCGTTTGCCCTGCATTCCTCTATCATTCCGCGCGGCCAGATTGATGCCTGAACCTCGCCTATATGCGCCTTGTGGAGGAAGAACATGCAAATCCTGGACTGACCGATTCCTCCGCCGATTGAATACGGCAATTCTCCGCTGAGCAGAGCTTTGTGGAAGGGAAGCTCCTTTCTCTCGGTGCAGCCTCTTATTTCAAGCTGACGCATAAGCGACTCCTCGTCAACTCTTATGCCCATTGATGAAAGCTCGAACGCCATATCCAGAACGGGATAATAAACAACTATGTCGCCGTTTAACTCCCAGTCGTCATAGTCGGGCGCTCTGCCGTCGTGAATCATACCGCTTTTGAGCTGCCCGCCGATTTTTTCAATAAAAACAGCTCTCTTCTCTCTGGCTATATGGTTCTCCCTCTCCTTCGGAGTGAGGTCGGGATACATATCTTCAAGCTCCTGCGTGGTGATAAAGAATATCTTTTCGGGCAGAAAATTTCTCTGGGCAAAGGCATAGTCGTCGGCAATGTATCTCTCGGTGTGCCTGAGAGCCCTGTATATGGCACGCACGGCTATATGAAGCGTTTCGGTGTTTCTGTCCTCTTTCGCAATTCTCTTTTCCCAGTCCCACTGGTCAACAAAGACGGAATGAATGTTATCGGTATCCTCATCCCTGCGTATGGCGTTCATATCGGTATAGAGACCCTCTCCCACCTCAAAGCCATACTGCCTGAGGGCAAGACGTTTCCACTTCGCGAGGGAGTGAACTATCTCCGCGTTTCCGGTTTCAATATCCTTGATGTCAAAACTTACGGGTCTTTCAACTCCGTTGAGATTATCGTTAAGACCCGACTCGGCACCCACAAAAAGAGGAGCTGAAACTCTGGTCAGATTGAGCTGAATGGCAAGGTCTCTTTCAAAGAAATCCTTAACTTTCTTTATGGCAAGCTGTGTCTGCCTCGGTGTAAGGACAGATGAATATCCTTCGGGAATGGTAAGCTTATACATTTTCAATGCCTCTTTTCAGTTGATTTTTTCAGCCGTGATATAAGCAGGTGGATTATCCGTTATTTTTTAAGTATATCATTAAGAGCAAATCATTGCAATAGAAACGGACCAATAAATTTCCTGCGTATGCCCGGCATTAAAAAGAAAATCTCCGCCCGGACAGAGCGGAGAATGAAGCCGTCATCATTTTTTCTTCTTTGCCGATATCAGGCAAACCGCAACAACCGCAACCGCAACAACCGCGGCAACAGCTATCCATATGGTTTTAGAGCTGCTTCCCGTTGCGGGCATAGGGCTGACAGCATACGCGCTGATAGCGGCCGTTACAACGCCCAGAAGCATAAGCGCGCACAATCCTATCGCGATAATTCTTATGATGAGAGATCTTTTGTTTTTCAATTTATCCACCTCATTTAATTCCGAGAAGCTTTTTCATTTCTTCTCCCAGATACTTTATGTTTTCGGCAGCCTCAGCCTCGTTTTTGCCTGTGCCTGTAAGATAAACCTTTATCTTAGGCTCGGTGCCTGAGGGCCTGACTATTGCGTAATTTCCGTCCGGAAGACCGAAGGCAAGCACGTTTGATTTGGGAAGAGTAATTTTTCCCGTTTCTCCGGTTTCGGTATCAATAACTTCGCCCGTGTTGTAATCCCAACGCCTGAGCACCTTATATTTTCCGATGAACTCGGGCGGATTCTTCGCGGTTTTGCTCATTATATCCGCCATAGCAGTCATTCCGTCGGCGCCTTCAAAAACAAATGAAAGCGTCTCGCTGCTGCAATATCCGTATTCTTCATACAGACTCTCGAGCACTTCGGCAAGGTTTTTGCCCTGCTCTTTGAAATACGCCGTCATCTCACAGATGAGGAGAGAGGCGGCTACGGCATCCTTATCCTTGGCGTGAGTACCGACAAGATAACCGTAACTCTCTTCAAAACCGATAATGAAATCGCTCTTCCTGTTTTCCTCTTCAAGCTGCGTTATCTTCTCGCCGATATATTTGAATCCTGTCAGCGTTTCGACGAGAGTCGCTCCGTATTTATTACAGATCCTGTCAACAAGCTTTGTGGAAACAAAGGACCTTACCACAATCGGATTTGCGGGTAAAACACCGTTTGCCTTCTTTTGCGAAAGCATATAATATGTGAGAAGATTTCCGACATCGTTGCCGCTCAGAAGTCTATATCCGTCCTTCGTGTTGACCGCTATTCCGACTCTGTCGCAGTCGGGGTCTGTGGCGAGAAGCAAATCCGCCGGCCTTTCCTTTGCCATCTCAAGTCCGCACTCGAAAACCTGTTTTATTTCGGGATTGGGATACGGGCAGGTGGGGAAGGTGCCGTCGGGCTGTTCCTGCTCCCTGACAACTCTGATATCTTTGAAGCCCGCCCTGTCGAGCACTGTCCTTACCGGGATATTGCCCGTGCCGTTAAGCGGGGAATAAATGATACTCACATCGCTCTTCTTTATGACATCCGGATTGATTGAGGTTTTCAGACAGAGTCCGTAATACTCTTCGATAATGTCGTCGGAGATGTATTCAATCATTCCGCTTGCTACCGCCCCGTCAAAATCCGCGTACCGGACTCCGTCAAACATATCGGTCCCGCAAATGAAGGAGTAGGTCTTGGCGGCAGCCTCCTCGGTCATCTGATAGCCTGCAGGATCATAGCACTTATATCCGTTATATTTCGACGGGTTGTGGCTGGCGGTGATAACAATACCGCTCTTGCAGCCCAGACGCATTACGGCGTATGAAATCATGGGAGTGGGCATCAGACGGGAATAGAGATAAACCTTTATTCCGTTTGCGGCAAGAATAGACGCGCTGAGTTTCGCAAACACATCGGAATTTATTCTGGAATCATAGCCGATGGCAACACTTGAAGACTGATAACTGTCATTGAGATAATTCGCAAGACCCTGTGTCGCCTGACCGACGGTGTACTTGTTCATCCTGTTTGTGCCCGCGCCGAGAACTCCTCTCAGACCGGCTGTTCCGAACTCAAGGTTACGGTAGAATCTGTCGAGGATTTCATCCTCATTATCCCTGATTTTTTCAAGTTCCTTATGGATTTCTGCGTCATTTGCGGTTTTTTCAACCCATAAGTCATACAGTTCTCTGATATTATTCATACAGTCACTCCCCGAAATCAGTTCAGTATATATTTTAGTATTTAAAAGTGCAAATGTCAAGGCGCGGAGCAATAAAATGAATTTGCGGCAAGCTGATTATCTCAGCGTTCTGAGATACGCCTTCTGCTCAGGTGTAATCCTGAAGCTCTCACACGCCTTGCGGATTGTCATCCTGTGTACAAATTCCGGAAGCCTTTTGCCCTCAATATACGGAATTGACGCCTCCCACTGTTTTGCGAGAGCGGTTGCGTAGTACCAGGCAATCATCATATTAATATAGTATTCCCCGCTTATTACGCCGGCGGGTATTTCATTGTATTCGGGTTTGAAATTTCCGTCAAGAAAATGTGTCATCAGCATTTTGATTCCGAACCTGACCGTATAGGTTTCGCCGGATGAACACCATTCATTGATTTTCCCGAGCAGTGCTGCCGGCTCTTTTCGGAACACCGCGGGAGAAAGTGAATCGCAAACCGCCCAGTTGCCAACAAAAGGCAAAAATCCGTCAACCGCCGCAACCGCTTCATCGAAGTTCCTGTATCTGTTGATGAGCAGGGCGTTAAGCAGATTTTCCTCGTGATATTTATGCGGCAGACTTTCAGTAAAACGGGCCGCGGCGGGCGTCTTCGCAAACTCCGAAGCAAACTTTCTCAGGTCGGGAACACGCACACCGATTATCAGATTTTTATCAATTTCCGGAATAAGACGGGAAGTGAACTCTCTGTATTTTTCGTCGGCAAGCGCTTTCAATTCCTTCTGAACTCCTGTCATGACCTTTCTCCCTTCAAATACAAAAGGCACCTGTTTTTACGGACAGGCGCCTGTGTTGTTATCTTTAATGATATGAGAATAATTTTCGCAAAACGCGGTAAGACCTGATTTATGCCTTGCCTGCGCAGCCGAGAACTTCGGTAATCTTGTGCTCAACAACTTCCTGGATAGCCGCTCTTGCGGGCTTGAGATACTGTCTGGGATCAAAGTGGGAAGGATTCTCGGCAAGATGCTTGCGGATTGAAGCCGTAAGAGCAAGACGGAGATCGGAATCGACGTTTATTTTACATACTGCCATTGAAGCAGCCTGCCTGAGCATATCCTCGGGAATGCCAATGGCGTCGGGCATTTCGCCGCCGAATTCATTAATCATCTTAACATATTCGGGCATAACGGAGGAAGCGCCGTGAAGAACAATCGGGAAACCGGGAAGAAGCCTGCCGACCTCTTCAAGAATATCAAATCTGAGCTGAGGTTTCTGACCGGGCTTGAATTTATATGCGCCGTGGCTTGTGCCGATAGCGATGGCAAGCGAATCAACACCCGTTCTCTTAACGAAATCTTCAACCTGCTCAGGCTTTGTGTAGCTCTCATTTCCGCTTTCAACGACAACATCGTCCTCAACGCCGGCAAGAGTACCGAGCTCGCCCTCAACAACTACGCCGTGGGCGTGAGCGTATTCAACAACCTTGCTTGTAACGGCAATGTTTTCCTCATAGGGAAGGCTTGAGCCGTCAATCATAACGGAGGTGAAGCCGCCGTCTATGCACTGCTTGCAGGTTTCGAAATCGGGGCCGTGGTCGAGATGAAGGGCGATGGGAAGACCTGTGTCTTCAACAGCCGCGTCAACCATCTTGGTGACATAGGTGAGACCTGCGTAGTCTCTTGCGCCCTTGGAGCACTGAAGAATGACAGGGGCGCTGAGTTTCTTTGCGGCTCCGACGATGCCCTGTATAATCTCCATGTTGTTTACGTTGAACGCGCCTATGGCGTAACCGCCTTCATACGCATCCTTAAACATTTTTGTTGTTGTTACCAATGCCATGTTTTTCACTCCTAATCTGATGATTAATTTTAACGTACCTATTATAACAAAAAAACTTCCTTTGTCAATAACGGCAGGCGATTATTTGCCCTTGCACATCAGGTATGCGCGCATAATTCCCTCAAAAAAAGAATCCTTCTCCGCCTGCGTTGCCACCGTGCTTCTGAAAAAGGCGATATTATCGCTCAGAAGAGCCGAGGCGCTTTTTTCAACCTGCTCGCTGAATCTTTTATCCTCCGCAAACAGGTAGGCGCTTCTGATATCGTTTTCATCGTATTCCATACCGTCATTGGTAAGATACTCCGGAGAAACCCCGAGAGCAGCGGCTATTCTGATGACGGTGGCGGGTCTGGGCACCTTCTCCCCTGCCTCGTAGGCAAAAACCGACCTGCTTGAAAGTTCCGACTTTTCGGCAAGAGCTTTTTGGGAGAGCCCGAGTTCAACTCTTCTTTCTCTTATTTTGACCGATATTGTTTTCATTGCCTTCCTCCGAAAAATGTGTTGTTCGCATTTTATCGCATTTTAGCGAACTTTGCAAGAACTTTTTTCAAATCGCTGCAAAAATGAACCGCACCGGTTCTTCGGTGCGGTTCGACTGTGTAATGAAATTATTTTATCATTCCTGCTACTTCCGATGCGAAATCGTCGGCTTTCTTTTCGATGCCTTCGCCTTTTGCAAAACGGACGAAGCCCGTAATCTTTATGTTTGAACCGGTCTTCTTGGCTACATCTGCGATATAACCGCCGACATTGCCTTCAAAAATATCGGAACGTACAAACGCCTGCTCAAGGAGGCAGATTTCCTTAATCTGCTTTGCGACTCTGCCTTCAACCGCTTTTCCGAAAATCGGGTTGGCAGCAAAGATTTCCTTACCTTTGACTGCAACATCGGCAAGCTTCTGAACAGCTTCGTTGGAAAGGAAGTTAAAGAGGAACTTGTTCTGCTTCTGCTCTTCGTAAGCGGCTACATCCTCATCGCTCCAGAGTTTCTCTGCAAGAACCTTCTCGATAGCCTGGATGAGAATGGGCTTGGGAAGAGATTCGGGCTTATTGAGAGCGCTGTCAATTGTGATTTTTTTCATATTTTCAAGCTCGGCAGCCGAAATATCGTCTTTGCTGAGATATTCGGGGCTCATTGCCGCAACCTGCATCGCAACGTTTTTGCCCATTTCAAGGAACTCGGGCTTGTCGGCTGCGTCGGTATCAAAGCTTACGAGAACGCCTACGGAACCGCCTGCGTGAATATAGGAAACTGCTGTGCCTTCAACAAGAGCAAAACGGCGGAGTTTCATATTCTCACGGATTTTGAGGAAGAGCTCCTGGATGGCGTCGCCGACGGAAACACTGCCGTCTGCTATCTGAGCGGCGAGAAGAGCGTCATTACAGCAGGGCTTCTTCTCTACTACGGTTTTTGCTATCTGATTTGCAAGAGCAACAAACTCGGGATTCTTGCCTACAAAGTCGGTCTCACAGTTGAGCTCAACAAGAGCTGACGCATTGCCGTCGCTGTAAACACCGATAACGCCTTCGGCAGCCACACGGCCTGCCTTTTTGGCTGCGGAAGCAAGGCCTTTTTCACGAAGAATTTCGATTGCCTTGTCCATATCACCGTCGGCTTCTGTGAGGGCCTTTTTGCAGTCCATCATGCCGACATTGGTTCTCTCTCTGAGAGTTGCAACATCTTTAGCTGTAAATGCCATTATATTATTCCTCCTGTGCAGTTTCTTCTTCAGCTTCTTCGGCTTCCTCGGCGGGAGCATTCTGCTCTCCCTGTCTGCCTTCGATAACGGCGCTTGCCATTGCTCCGGCTATGAGTTTTACTGCGCGGATTGCGTCATCGTTGCCGGGGATAACATAATCGACCTCATCGGGATCGCAGTTGGTGTCGACGATAGCAACGATGGGAATACCTAATTTCTTTGCCTCAAGAACGGCAATCTTTTCTTTTTTGGGGTCAACGATAAACATAGCGGCGGGCTGCTTCTTCATTCCGGTTATACCGCCGAGGAACTTCTCAAGCTTTTCGATTTCAAGGCTGAGCTTGGTAACTTCTTTCTTGGGAAGACGGTCAAATGTGCCGTCGGCTTCCATAGCCTTAAGCTGAGCAAGTCTTGCTATTCTCTTCTTGATGGTGTTGAAGTTTGTGAGCATGCCGCCGAGCCAACGGGCGTTGACATAGGGCATTTCGCAGCGTACTGCCTCTTCCTTGACGGATTCCTGAGCCTGCTTCTTTGTTCCTACAAAGAGAACATCGCCGCCCTCTGCCGCGATATCACGGATGAAGAGATAGGCTTCTTCAAGCTTCTTGACGGTCTTCTGGAGATCGATGATGTAAATACCGTTTCTCTCCGTGAAGATGTACTCCGCCATTTTGGGGTTCCATCTTCTGGTCTGGTGACCGAAGTGAACGCCCGCTTCGAGTAACTGTTTCATTGATACTACTGACATGAATTTTCCTCCTTAGTTTTTTTGTATCTTATGTCAGACACAACCGCCGCAAAGCCTGATATTGCAACGGGAATCATATCCCGCACCGACAATAAAAAAAGCTCTGCGTGTGAATTGCCCGGTTATTTTATCACACGCAGAGCGTAATTTCAAGTATTAATTTGAATTATTTATTATTTATTTTATTTGGTTGCCTGGCTTACCGAGGAAATGACGCCGGCAAGCTTGATGATAATCCCGGGAAGAGTGTTGGTAAACACATTGATGAACTGAACAATGAAATCAACAAAGGGGATATAACGGCCGCCGATGTTGACATCGGTAACTGTTCCGCTCTCCGTGCCGACAAGGACCCAGCCTTCAATCTCGCCGTGATACTCAAACTTGTTGAATACTGCGATAACGGAAATCTTGCCCTGCTCGGCTGCGGTGTAGGAGCCGACATAGACATTCTTATCGTTTTTGACCATCTCGGTGCCGTCCTTGACATAGGCGGGCACAAGTCTGGTGTCGCCCCACTGCAACTCCTTGCCCTCGGGACGTTCATCGGCAACGGCAGTAACATTGAATGCCTTGTTTATATGCTTTGATCCGCTTGCAACTGCGAGTTTGGTATTGGCAATGCTCGCTGTATATACGGGAGCGTTGTTTGTCCTTACGGTACGGGGATCGCTTGAGGGATTGAGGACATAGACGGTTTCGTCAACCTTTATTCTCTGGATAACGCTGTAAGTGGTGTTGGCTGTAAGACCTTTGAACTCATTGTCATCATACCAGGTCTTGCCGTTGTCTATGGAATACTCGGCGCCGTTAACAGCCTTGACTGTTATTGAAGTCTCGGTAACCTTTTCAAGCATGGGAACGGGAGCCTTGACCTGCTCGGAGTCGGAAAGGGTTGTAACTTCACATGATTTGGCTGTGCTTGCAAGAGAATCATCGGTTGCCTTATATCTTGCATAGAAGGTGTAGGATTTTCCGGATTCAAGATCTTTGAAAACGGGAGAATCCTGCCAGGTTTTGCCATCCATGGAATACTCTGCGCCGGAAGCCGGCTCGGTAATTGTAACCGAATTCGCAGTGATGGTCGGATTGATGACCGCGGGAGCGTCGGCCTGCTTTTTAAGGGTGAATTCGGCGGTGGCAACGGTTTTCTTTTTCGGGTTGCCTTCGTCGTCAAGCTCGCTCGTTGTCTCGGAAGCGGTGATGGTGTACTTCGAACCCGGAGTCAGGCTGCTGTAAAGTATGCCCGTTCCGTCTTCCGTCTTGCCTACCGCAACGCCGTCTCTGGGGCTGATTGAGTAGCTGTAGGATCCTTCTTTCTTGACTGTAACCGACTTTGATTCGTTATCGACGGTGTAGCTGATTGTGTAATCGGCATAGCCGATAACCGCCAATGAACTTAACATCATTAAAACTGCCAGAAATACCGACAGAGCTTTTGCGGATATCGATTTTTTCATAATAAAAAACCTCCTGTTTTTTCCTCAAAAGAGGTAAACTCAGTTTATTATAACATCCTTTTTGTTAAAATGGAATACTTATTTTTAAAAAAATCGGATAAATCATTGAAAATCAGCCTGTTTTTCCGCGGATTTTACTGTATTGCCACCCCGAGCGCCTCGACAACCGCGCCTACGGCCACGCCGAAAACATACATCATAACGGTTATGAAAAGATTTTCAAGAGGATGCTTTTTGTTCGTCCTGAAAAGCACGAGCAGGCCTATGCCGCAGCCCGTCAGAAGGCCGGAAATCATCGCTCCCGCGGAGATAACTCCGCTGATGAAAAGCTCGGTGATTATGACCGACGCCGCGCAGTTGGGTATCAGACCGACAAGGGCGGAAAGCAGACATCCGATAACCGGTACTCCGGTGAATATCCTGCTTATGGCTTCCTCTCCCACAAAATAAATCACGGTGTTTATCACAAAGCCGATTATAAAAATGAAAAGGGTTATCCTTGCCGAGTGGCGCAGAGCGGATTTGATAATGCCGTCTTCTTCGCAGTGGCAGTTGCCGTCCTCGCAAAGGCTGTGAATCTCAACCTCGCGCGGACCTTTTTTTATCATTCTCACGGCAATATCGACGGCAAGACCGAGTATGACTGCCGTAACCGCTTTTATGGCAAGAACCTCAATGATAACCGAAGGGTTCACCTTTTCCGACAGGAATACCGGCAGCATTTCATCGGAAGTCGACAGAAATACCGCAATAAGCGTGCCCGCGGATATAACGCGGCCCGTGTATAAACTCGCCGCAGAAGCGGAAAAACCGCACTGGGGCACTATACCGAGAAGTCCGCCTATAACAGGCCCGAACCTGCCGGCTTTCCGTATTGCCGTCTCTGTTTTTTCCGAAGTTTTATGCTCGAGAAACTCCATCAGAATATAGGTAAGAACCAGAAACGGTATGAGTTTGACGGTGTCGAGCAAAGTATCAAATAAAACGTCTTTCAAAACTGCCTCCGTAATTTGTCAAACACGGGCGGAGCCCGGTTTATCTTTCGATAACATAGCAAGCGTAGGACAGAAACAGGCCTCTGAGAAATTCAACGCCCTGGAGAACAATCCTGTCATCATAGACCTTGACAAGATATCCCTGGGATTCGCGCATATATCTTTCGCTCGATCCCGCGCTGTCCGCCTCCATCTTTCTGGGTGAGGAAACGCTCGGAATATGAACCATTGTGCAGGTTTCTCCGTCATAATCGGTTATATTCATCACGGGATTCATCTCCTGCATATCGAAGGTATAATGGGAGTGACCGTTGAAAAATATAACATTCTTGTATTCTTTCAGCAGCTCAGAGAAACGGATTTCATCCGCCGTGCCCGGGGTATAAACCAGGTCGTAGCAGGCTCCCTTATCGCTGAGCGCGTTTCCCTCTCCCGTGCGCTGATCGCCGGTTTCCATATTCGGCAGGAAGGTGTGGAAGAAAAGATATACGGTTCTGTCTTTGTATTTTTCAAGCTCCCGCTCAAACCAGTCGAGTTGGTCGGGAGTAAGGATTTCGGAATCTTCGCTGTTATACGACCACTGATATTGCGAAAGGAAAATGAAAACATCCTTTCCGTCCGGGGTATAAACGAAGTCCCTTCCGCTGACATCTGAAACGCCCTGAGGCAGGGTATCCGTATAAACGCCGGGATTTATGTATTTTTCCCAGGCTCCGTTTTCAACCGAATCCCCTCTTGTGTCATGGTTACCCA
Source organism: Clostridia bacterium (assembly GCA_024692685.1). Classification (GTDB taxonomy): domain Bacteria; phylum Bacillota; class Clostridia; order Oscillospirales; family Acutalibacteraceae; genus CAG-177. The sequence goes on along the minus strand of JAILMJ010000057.1, from coordinate 37,532 downwards.
TACAGGTATAAACGGGGAAATCATATTTTGAGGTGTACTCATTAAAAAGAGCAAGGCTGCTTTCCTCGCCGCTGTTTGTCAGGTCACCGGAAAGGGCAACAAGCGAAACACCGGCAAGATCAAGGAAATTCAGCGAATTGGGCAGAGTGAGTTTGGCGTCGTCGCCGATATGTCCGTAATACCTGTGAAAATGCACGTCGGAAAGCGCGCCGTACAGGTATGAAGGCTCGCCCTCATTGCCCGACTTTTCATCCGGCAGATCCGCCTGACCGACGAGTCTTTTGTTTTTGAACGCCATAACTTTTTCCGCCCCGTCGGGTATGACGGTGAATTCCTGTATCTCTTTTTCACCCGTTCCGTCATCAACGGAAACAGTGGCGAATTCGCTGAACCTGACGGTGTAATCGCCGATTTTTTCGGCAAGGACTTCACCTGCGCCATCGCCCCAGTAAAGATCGTATTCTCCGTCTTTCTCCGCCTTCAGAGTAACGGTTCCGGCGGCTGAATACGCCTTGTCATTGTCAAAATCATAGGTTATCTGCACACCGTCCGCCGCAGAAAGAGACGGTTGCATCACGGCGCCGGTGTTAAAAAGCATAACAAGTGGCATAAGCAAAGTCAGAAATTTTGTCACTATCGTTGTCCACATATATCATCTTTCCTTTCCGAAAAAACGTATTACCGCCCGCTGTCTGTATTTGACCAATCGGACATTTGCCCGGTCTTTTTCCACAGTTTTGCGGATTTTTTGCTCCATTTTTTAAAGTTCTCCGCCTTTGAGGGATATCTGAGATAATGCAGATATATCCGTATTCCCCTGACCGCTCCCGAGAGCAAGAACCTGATTTCTCTGCCGGATACTTTTCGGGTTAACGTGCCCTTTATCAGATTTCCCGCCATTCTAAGGATGTCTCCGGCGGTAAGCGGTTTGGGGACGGCGCTTTCGCAGAGAATTTTATCGGCAAAAATCGTATCGTTTTTGAAGAGCCACTCGTTTGTTTCGAGTGAATGATTTGCAGCCCTTGACAGAGCGGCAAGCATAAGCACCGCGTCCCTGCCCGGCCCCGAATAATACGCCTTGTTGATTTTCCAGAGAAGCTCCCTTGTCGGGTATTTTTCTCTTTTGAGCACCTTTCCTCCGAGGTCAGCCGCAATATCTTCAAGCGGCAGCTGGGCTATACAGCCCTCGCCGTTATTTGCCTTGGTCATCCACGCCGCGTCACCCAAAGCGATAAAGCCGTCGCTTACGAATGAATAAAGCGGGCGGTGGTACGGGGTTGTTCCGAGTTCCTCCTTCACCACATCAAAGGGCGGGATTTTTACGTTTTTCAGGAACTCTTCATACACTCTGTCGCCGTTATCGTAACCGAGGGAGGAACCGATACCGAGTATGCAGTCGGCATCGTCGCCGCAGGGAGCAAGCCACGTCTTGTAATAAAGATAAAACTGGGATTTCATCCACTTCTTTGCCTGCGGCTCCCTGAACTTTATATATCTGAGTTTTACAAAGAAAACATCTTTTTCCGTAAGCGGCCGGGTTTCAATGCCGTAATCATCGGGGAGGGCAGTCCTGACAACCGCGCTCTTGCCCGAGCAATCGGCAACCAGGCGGCACGAATATACGCATTCCACGCCGCCGTGTCTGAATCTGACTCCGCTTATTCTGCCGTAGGTATAGACAAGCCCGCTGAAATCCGCTTCATAGAGAATCTCCGCTCCGCTCTTCCGCGCCCAGGCGTTCATCATAAGCATATATTCATGCCTGTGCATTCCGATGACAGGCGCGTCCCCGTATTTCGGATAATTTCCGAGAGCCGAATAGGAAAACGATTCCTTATATTCAAACTCATATACTCCGTCACCGGGCTTCACTTCGGGCAGGTCAAAGCTGTTCCTCTCTCGGGCGGACATATGAAAAATATCATAGCCGCTGCTGATTTTTTCAGCCGCGTCCTTTTCGATTATGAGCACGCTGAAGCCCTGCTTTGCCATATTTCTCGCGAAATATGAGCCGGAAGACGAACCTCCGACAACTATTACATCATAATAATCCTTCAAGCTTTCACTCCCCTGTGAATTATCCGACTGCCGTCCGGATACCGGCGGCTGTTCTTACTGTCAACAAAACTCCGCAGAATGTCTCTGCGGAGCAATAATTACACGCGTGAGATTTACTCTTCCGTGCCTTCGCCCGTGAATATCATGCACCAGTAGAGTCTGCCGTCCGGAGCGGCGGCAACGCCTACGCCTACTTTGGTAAACTTCGGAGAAACCATATCCTTGTAATAATCTCCTTCAGCTTTCCACGCGGAGGCGGCCTGAGCGCCTTCACTGTAGCCCTGAGCTATGAACTCGCTTCTGTGTTTCCAGGTTATACCCAGGTCAGTCAGAACGGTTTCACAGGAGGTCTTGTCGGGTCTTTTGTGGGAGGTATTGCCGGAATAGGCAATCTCCGTCGCTCTGACGCACGCGGCGTTGCACAGGCTGTCATCCAGCGAAAGCTCGGAAACTCCGGCCTCTTTACGTATGGAATTGACCGAATTGAAAGCGCTGTTTATTTCAGCCGAATACTTTGATTTGTTTGCCTTTGCCTCATCGAGAAGCTGGGCGGTGGTCGCCTTGAACTTTGAGCCGTCATACTTGGAGTAATTCTTCTGGGATGTCTGCTTTTCGGTGCCGTCTTCATAGATATCATAATAGGTGCTTGTGACATCAATCCTGATAACGCCGTACTGTATTTCGGTCTTCTTTTCCTGTACGTCGACGCGGGTATCGACAACCGTCTTTGCCGTAGTTGTGGTCTTCCCCTTGCCGAACAGACCGCTTTTTCCGTCTTTCGCGGTTGAAGTGACCGATGTCGCCGAGACGTATGTAATCAGCTCCGTTATCTCGGTAACCGCCTCCCGAAGGGTGGTTGACTGAGCCTCCGTTGCCGAGGTTGTTCCGGTTTCTTCGGCAGGCCGTGTCTCTGAAACATCAGCCTCGGTTTCCGTTTCGGCGGAAGCGGAAGTTTCTTCGGAGGATACCGATGTGCGGTAATACTCCTCATCAAATGAATCGGGGTCGAATTTTTCCTTGGTGGTCTCCTCCTTGGTTATAAGCAGCGACGGCGCCTTGGAATTGCAGCCGCTCAGCACCGTAACCGTACAGGCAAGAATCAGGAAAAACGAAACAAATATTTTAACGGACGAAGTCATAATCCGGTCTCCTCGGTTTAAGTTTGATTAATTTTAGCATAAAGGTAATTGATAGTCAAATAAAAAAAGAACCCGAAGGTTCTTTCATTCGTCTTTTGTTATTCCGAGCAGCTCGTTGACGTCAATATCCAAAGCGCCCGCGATTGCTTTGAGTTCATAATCCGAAACGCTTCTGAGCTGACCCTCGATTTTTGATAATCCCGAGGCGTTGATTTCTATACCCCTTATCTGAATCTGAGTCAGGAGGTCACCTTGTTTCATATTGAGTTCTTTTCGTCTTGCTTCGATTTTTCTTCCGACAATGTTTTTGCTTCCGATTTCCTGCTTTCTAACTCTCATTTTAAGCACCTCACATTCTGTCCGGACTTAACAGAGCTGAGAATGTATTTTTTTTGCATATTGGAATTATTCCTCGAAATGTGCTTTATACAGAGAGCATTTTATCATAACAGTTTCAAAAAAACAAGCCCTAATTGCATAAATTTCCATAAGAATTTGCATATTATTCCGCAAAATGTTAATGTATTTTTAAAAAATAATATTTTTGTTGAAAAAAAGCTCATTTTGTTAGATAATAAGATGATATCCGAAATAAGAGGTGCAACTATGAGTGAATTTGACCTTAAAAGAAATCTGACCATGCTGACCGATTTTTATGAGATAACAATGGCAAACGGTTATTTCATGAACGGGCACAAAGATACCGTCGCTTACTTTGACATGTTCTTCAGAACTGTTCCCGACAAGGGCGGTTTCGTAATCATGGCGGGAATAGAACAGCTTGTCGAATATCTTCGCAGCCTTCATTTTACGGATGAAGACATTGATTATCTTTCAAAGAAGGGCTTTGCCCCCGAATTTCTGGATTATCTTAAAGACTTCAGATTCTGCTGCGATGTCTGGGCGGTACCGGAGGGCACTCCGATATTCCCGGGCGAACCCATAGTCAAGGTGAGAGGGCCCGTTGTCCAGGCGCAGTTTATAGAAACTATGGTGCTTCTCTGCATAAACCATCAGAGTCTTATCGCCACAAAGGCCAACAGGGTTGTCAGAGCGGCAGACGGAAGAACCGTTATGGAGTTCGGCTCCCGCCGCGCACAGGGCTGTGACGGAGCCATCTACGGTGCAAGGGCGGCGGTCATCGGGGGATGCGTAGGCACCGCCTGCACAATCAGCGATGAGGTTTTCGGCACGCCGGCTCTTGGTACAATGGCTCACTCCTGGGTTCAGCTTTTCGATACCGAGCTTGAGGCGTTCAAAACATATGCCCGCCAGTATCCCTCTGCCTGCACTCTTCTTGTTGATACTTACAACGTGCTTGAAAGCGGCATCCCCAATGCCATAAAAACCTTTGACGAGGTTCTCAAGCCCCTTGGCAAGAGGCCGAAGGGCGTCAGGATAGACAGCGGCGATATCACCTATCTTTCGAGAAAGGCACGCAAAATGCTTGACGCCGCCGGCTATGAGGACTGCGCGATAGTCGTTTCGAATTCACTCGATGAATATATTATCAAGGATATGCTCCTTCAGGGCGCAAAGGTTGACTCCTTCGGTGTAGGCGAAAGGCTGATAACCTCGTCCTCAAGCCCTGTTCTCGGCGGAGTATATAAACTTGTTGCCGTTGAGAAAGACGGAGAGATTATTCCGAAAATCAAAATCAGCGAAAACGTTCAGAAAATCACCACGCCCGGTGACAAAAAGCTTTACAGGTTTTATGACAAATCAACCGGCAAGGCAATTGCCGACCTCATCGCTTTCAGGCATGAGGTTATAGATCCGTCAAAGCCCTATGTGCTGTTTGACCCGGATTATACCTGGAAAAAGAAAACGGTCACGGACTTCGAATGCCGGGAATTGCTTGAACCCCTCTTCGAGGGAGGAAAGTGCGTTTACAAAGAGAGAACCCTTATGGAAATAAAAGAGTACTGCGCGGACCAGGTCACTACCCTCTGGGATGAGGTGCTCAGATTCGAAAACCCGCACAACTACTATGTTGACCTTTCCCGTGATGTCTGGGAAACCAAGCAGAAACTTATTGAGGAAAACAGAGGCAGAAAAGACAACGCGTAACGCAGTTTTCCGCCGGCGCAGAGCCTCTGCTCATGCGCCGGAAAAGAGGAGTTCACCCCAACGGAGGAATTTGATATGAATCAATCAACTCTTGCGAAAAAACCGCTGCTCAAACGGATTTTTTCGGATAATACATATTGCTGGCTGGCCTTTCTGTGCACCGCGGGACTGATGTTGCTTGTGTTTTACTGCTTTGATCTGTTCCCGTTCGGCGGCTCCACGATTCTCAGAATGGACCTCTACCATCAGTACGGCCCGTTATTTGCCGAATTTTATGACAGGGTCACCAATCTGAAAAGCTTAATATATTCCTGGAACTCGGGTCTCGGCTCGCCGTTTCTGGGCAACTTCTTCAATTATCTTTCAAGCCCAGCCGCTGTTATAATGCTGATTGCAGGTCATAAGAATATGCCCGAGGCAATCGCTTTTATGATTTTTTTCAAGGCCGCCTTCTCAGCCGCGTCCTTCACCTACTACCTTAAAAAGTCCGTCGGCAGGCACGATTATACTTCTGCCGCTTTCGGTGTGCTTTACTCAATGTGCGGCTACTTCGTGGCATATTACTGGGATGTTATGTGGATTGATGCCATGGTATATTTCCCCCTGGTCATCTACGGAATTGAAAGGATAATCAACCGCAGAAAGCCCTCGGTTTATATTGCCGCTCTTGCGATGACCTTCATTTGCAACTACTATATGGGTTATATGACCTGTATATTCTCAGTTCTGTATTTCTTTGTTTATTTCTTCTCAATCAACGATTTTACCACCCTTGCGGACAATGCGGTATACACCTATGACAGCGAGGGGAACAAACAATACTCATTCAGGGAAAAAGTCAAAGGAAACGTTTTCCTGCGCAGCGGCTTTACCTTTGCCGCCGGCTCGGTTGCGGCGGCCTGCCTTGTTGCCTTCTCGCTTATTCCCGTTTTTATCATCCTCAGGTCCTGCTCGGCAACAAGCGGATCAATGCCTCAGAACTACCGCACCTACTTCTCAATATACGATTTTCTTGCCAACCACCTCGCTTCGGTAGCTCCTACCATACGCAGCAGCGGCGACGATGTGCTGCCCAATGTCTACTGCGGCATAGCAACCATTCTGCTCGTTCCCCTTTATCTCTTCTCAAAGCAAATCAACATCAAAGAGAAAATATCGAATATATTCCTGCTCGGAATCATTTTTGTCAGCTTTGACCTGAATGTGCTCAATTACATCTGGCATGGTTTTCACTTCCCGAACGACCTGCCCTACCGCTTCTCGTTCATGTATTCATTCATTCTCCTTGTTCTTGCCTATAAAGCATTTACAAGACTCAATGAGTTCACCGGCAGGCAGATTCTCGGCGCAGGCGTAGCCGTGATTGGGTTTGTTATTATAACCCAGAAAATCGGCTCAAAGAATGTTGAGGATATCACAATCCTTCTGAGCATTATCTTCGCGGTTTCCTACTGTCTCATCTTCTACCTGCTCAAAGAGCCGAAGAGGCAGAAGGCGGCGATAGCGGTTGTTCTGCTCTGCTGTGTGGTAGCTGAAATCGCCTGCGCAAATACAGACAGATACAGCATGAGCCAGGTTAAAACCACCTTCACGGGCGACTATGACGATTTCAGAAGCATAAAATCAGGCCTTGACAAAATTGAAGGCAACGATGATTACCGTATGGAACTGACGTATAACAGAGCAAGAATGGATCCCTGCTGGTTTGGCTACAACGGCATCTCCACCTTCTCGTCAATGGCATATGAAAAAATGTCAAACATCCAGAGCGACCTCGGCGTTTACGGAAACTATATCAACAGCTACACCTACTATATGCAGACCCCGGTTTACAATATGATGCATTCCCTGAAATACATTGTCAACAACGATACAAACGTTGTGGTTGACGACGATTATTATACCCAGATTGCGTCAAAGGGCAATTTCACAGCTTACTCCAATAAGTACTGGCTGCCCATAGGTATGCCGCTGAGCCCCGATATTATTGACTGGAATTCGGATTACAGAAATCCGTTTATGGTGCAGGCGGACTGGTTCAGAATAGCAACAGGCGTTGACTATGTCTTTGACAGGATGAACATCTCAAACATCAGCTATAATAACATCGACCCGTTTGACTCTGCCGTTACGGATAACGGTGAATTCAATTTCAAAAAGACCTATCCCGGCGGAGATTCCCAGATAATCTTTGAAATAAGCGTCGACGAGGCGAAGCACTGCTATTTCTTCTTTGATTCAAGCTCGGTTGAGGAAGTGGGAATCACAAGATTCGGCAGCACAATATATAAAGACGTGGACGAGCCGTATATCTTTGATCTCGGCATAACAAACCCGGGCGAAACGGTGAATATATCGGTAAACCTTGACGGCGATTCGGATGACAGCGGGCTGATTTATTTCTATCCCTATTATGTCAACGATGAAGCGCTCAATACCGGATATGAAGCCCTCGCCGCTAATCAGTTTGAGGTTGAGAGTTTTGAAGATACAAGGATAACCGGCAGAGTTAAAACGGAGGAAGAATCGGTATTCTTCACCTCCATCCCCTATGATAAGGGCTGGCAGGTTAAAATCGACGGAAAAGCCATTTCAAAAGATGACTATATTGCTCTTAAAGATGCCTATTTATGCTTCAACCTCCCTGCCGGCGAACATAAAATCGAGTTGAAATTCAAACAGCGCGGTCTGCTTGAAGGCGCCTGCGTTTCCGCCTTCACGGCAATATGTCTGCTGCTTGCCGCTCTCTATGTCAGCAGAACAAGGGAAAAGCGCAGAGTCAATTACGAGGCAAAATGCGAACAGGCGCTGACCGAATACATGGAAACAAGGAAAGCGGCTGAGGAGGCCGCGCGGGCGGAAAGCGGAGAAGGCCTGGCTGAAGACTTCGGTCTGTTCCGGGCTGAGAATGAGAAGCCCGAAGCCGGTGAGGATTCATTGAAGGAAGAAGCTGCCGCACAGCCCGATCCCGATGTTTCACCGCTTGAAGCTCTCGCCTTTGAGGGAATCAAATTCACCGAGTTTGAGGACATCATCGCGCGTAGCGGCCTTGACGCCGATATGCAGGCAGATGAGTCCGCGGCTCCCGCGCAGGCCGGAAATCCGGCAGACACTGAAGACAGCGCCGAAGAGGCGGCACCTGCCAATGAAGACTATGCTCAGTTTATCGATGAGGAAAGCTTTGACGCGGAATCCGCAGGCCATTTCGATGAGGACAGCGGAGAATAATACATAAGATAACCGTAAGCAGAAGACCGCACGGACAATTCGTCGAATTGTCCGTGCGGTCGTTTTATTTAATGTGTTTATTTATCAGTAGCCCGTTTCCTCATTGCTGTATGAGGGCTCCGTAAAGCTCGGAGTGAAACTGACGGTAAAATCATTTTCTTCATTGACCGAAGTTGAAGTCTCCCCGTAATCATAGGCGCTTGTTTCGGGCGGCTCTGTAATGCCGGAGAATCCGGGTATCATTTCCCTGATGCCGTTTGAGCTTTCGGTGGTTTCCGTTTCAGCCTCGGTAGTCTGCCGCCAGCGCCGGAAGGGATCCCAGTTTGTTTCCTCTTCCTCGTAAGTGCTGCTGTAATAGGTAACTCCGTTTTCCACTCCGTAGTCCTCCTGCACTCCGCCCCTCACAAGGTCAAGCGCAGACACGTGGTCATCGGATATTCTGATGTTTGTGTTGCCGTAAAGCGCTATCTGAACCTCTCTTGCCGCCTTGATGTAGTCAACTATCCAGACATCCAGGTAGCCGGTGTAAGTCCTGAATCCGTTGACGCCCGCGCGGAATTCATCGCTGGGCTCGAACATACCTACGACTTCATATTTCAGCCAGTTTTCATTCAGAGCCTGATTTGCGAGCGAAACTATCTCGGACGACCTGTAATTTGTGGTAACATAGGGCAGGAAGGTTTCTATCGCCTTGTTAATATCGCTGATTGAGGAAGCCTTTATGTTGTGAATAACGGAAGCGATAACATTTCTCTGTCTTCTTGTCCTCTCAATTTCGCTGTCAAGCTTCCTGATTCTCGCGTATATGAGAGCGCGTTTGCCGTTTAAAGTAACCTGGTCTCCGCTTTCAAATCCCTTGACCTTGGTCGTTCTGTTCATAAAAGCGGCTTCACTCTCGGTAATTGGTACGGTAACGCCGCCGAGAATATCGATAACCTTTTCAAACGACGCAAAGTCTATTGATACATAATGATCGATTTTTATTTTATAGTTATTGGAGAGAACCTCCATAACCTTTGAGGCTCCCGCCCAGCTGTAAGCGTGATTTGTCTTATCGTACCTCTCCTCGCCGTTTATGAGCATATAGGTGTAGGAATCACGCAGGAAGGAACAGAGCGTTATCTTTTTCTCTTTTCTGTTGACGGAGGCGAGAATCATACTGTCCGACCTGTGGGAGCCGTCATCGTTATCCTCACCTATAAGCAAAACATTGATAACATTCTTGCTGTGAAGTTTCTCTCCTCCGTTGGTCGCCCACTGCTTAATGAGCTCCTTGATTGAATCCGCGCTCTCGATATCATACATATATTCATATGAGACATCTTCATCATAATCGGGCGCTTCAGTGGCAAAGGTCGCATTGGGATCGCCGTCATTACCTTCATTGTAATTTATGAGCGAAAGCATTTTTCTGATGTAGGTGCCCGCCATTGCGGCTATAACAAGCACAAGGCAGATAACAATACTCAGAATGGCTTTTAAATTTCTTTTTCTGTTTTTGAGGAAAAAGGTCTTGACTTTTCCGAGAGCCGGTTCATCATTCTCCTGAATCTCGGAAGAACCGCTCGAAATATCCTCATATTTATCTTTCTTTGACATTTTTATCCCCCGGATAGGCAAAAATTATCTTCAGTATTTCGGTATTATAACACATATATTATAAAAAGTAAAACATAATAATGAATTTTTAATGAAAAAATATAACAGGCAGCAACTTTCGCTGCTGCCGAGCTGTTATTTCTTTTTGACTGTTGAGTTTGCGGTTCTCTTTATTTTTTGCGTAGTCGTCATTACAAAGTCGTTTTCGCGCACAAGGAAGCTCTTTATCCTCTTGAAACCCGGAACGGAATTGTTGACATTATCGACAACCTTCTTGATTATTGCTTTTATCTCCTCCCGTGTAGGCTCTTTGTCGAGGAACTCCTTTATTTCAGTCTTGTCCGGGAAAATCTGCGCCCTGATTACCAGATCCCCGCGGTCGTCGTCAACGCCCTCAACCATGCAGGAGGAAACGAAGTCGCTCTGCGCAAGATGGTATTCAAGCTCCTCCGGATAAATGTTTTTTCCGTTTAAGGTGACAATAACATTCTTACATCTGCCTGTGATGTGGTAGTTGCCTTTCTTATCGATAAAAGCAAGATCGCCGGTGTGGAAAAAGCCGTTTTTGTCAATCACCTCATCGGTTGCTTCCTTGTTTTTGTAGTAACCGAGCATAACCATATCGCCCTTGACGCAGAGCTCGCCGATTCCGTTTTCATCGGGATTGAGGATAACCGCCTGTGTACCGGGAAGAGGCTTGCCCACGGAATCCGTGCTGTGCAGTCTGTCGTGATTGATTATGGCGAGCGGCGCGCATTCCGTCAGGCCGTAGCCGAATATAATCTGAATGCCGAAAGCGTCAAAGTCCTTGATAATCTGAGGGTCAATCGGCGCTCCCCCGCAAATTATAAGGCGCATATTTCCGCCGAAGGTTTCCTGTATTTCGCGGAAGAATACCTTTCTCAGGTCGATATTGACCTTGCTTGCGGCCTTGCAGACCGCCATACCGGCTTTCATAAGTTTCAGCCCGTTTTTCTTCTGCCTGACAGCCTTCATTATTCTCTTGTGAACGGTTTCAAGAAGGAGGGGAACCGCGACAAATACGCTTGGGTTAAACTCCTTCATATTTCTCAGAACATATTTGAATCCCTCGCAGAAGGTCACCTTCGCTCCGCAATAAACCGCGAAGAAAATCATAATTGAGCTCTCGAAGGTGTGATGGAGGGGAAGCATCGATATTCCGCAGTCTTCGGGGTAGATTTTGACTACGCCCATAGCCGACCGTATTTCAAATACAAAGTTTCTCTGGCAGAGCATTACGCCCTTGGAAACGCCGGTGGTACCCGATGTAAAAAGAAGGGTGCAGAGCTTTTCGGGGTCCTGCTTCACATCGAGATAAAGCCTTTTACCCGCGTTGTTAAGTTCAATTCCTTCCCTCACAAAATCATCGAACGACTCGATATCCCCATATTCATCTTCCGGCTTTCTCAGCAGAAGGAGTCTCATATCGGAAAAAGTGTCTTTGCCGTGAGCGTCAAGAAATTTTCTGTCGCAGACAAGAACTTCGCAGTCGGAAACATCAATTATGCCTCTGATGTCGGGAGTTTTAAGCTCCTTGTCTATGGGAACAATAACGCTGCCCGCGCAGATGACAGACAGATATGTCATACAGTATTCATAGCAGTTGTCGGCGCAGATGGCAATCTTTTTGCCGCCGTAGCCGCCGTAAATAAGCGCTGTAATTAGACCGTTTATCTTTCTCTCGTATTCGCTGTATTTTATATAGCGGAAATTACTGTCTTTGTCTTTTATTTCAAAAGCGTTACGGTCGTGAAAAAGCTCAAAGCTCTGGTCAAGCATTTCGCGGACCGTACTGAATTCTCTGACTTTGTAGAAGGACTCCATTCTGTCTGATTCTCCTTGATAATGTTTATTTAGCCCGTATGACAGGGGCGGGAACAAAAATCTTACAGCTTGTCCGGACAGGACGCGGCGCCCGCATTACGCTCAGACGTGACAGCGTTTGCCCAAAACAAAACGCCTCTCTGCCGACAGACAAAGAAGCGTAAATGGAGCAGGGTACGGGAGTCGAACCCGCCGCTGAGGCTTGGGAAGCGTCCGTATTACCGATATACTAACCCTGCATTTCGCAACAATTCTATCATATTATAAGTGTAAAATCAAGATAACATTGTTGCATTTGTTTTTTAATAATCAGAAAAATAATTGCAGTATTTAATAAAAATAAATAAAAACGGTATGATTTTGTTATTATTCGTTTCCGCCGCGTCCCGCGGTCAGGCTGCCTTTTAGGAATTCATCATAAAACCAGACATCGCCGGTTTTGAAGGTCTGACGGTTGAGATAATTGAGAATGCCCGCGTCGGAGGTGAAATTGAACTTCAGCATATAGGAATAAAGGAACTGTTTCTTGTATCCAAGCGCCTTGTTCAGCTTGTTTGAGCCGTATTTGCCGTCTCCGAGCAGTGGATGCCCCAGATAGGCAAACTGCGCCCTTATCTGATGGGTCCTGCCTGTGAGCAGATGCACGTGAACAAGAGAAAGCCCGTCTTTTTCTCCAAGCACCTCATACTCCGTTTTCATTATCTTGCTCCCCGGCACCTCACGGGAATAAACTCTGACGGTGTTTTTGTTTTCGTCCTTGGTCATCCATCCCTCAATCATTCCGCTCTTGTTTTCAAGGATGCCGTGCACGACGCAGAGATAGTACTTTTCGATTTCCCTGTCCTTGAGTTTGCGGTTGAGGATTCTCAGGGATTCCGCATTCTTAGCCGCTATCACAAGGCCTCCGGTATTCCTGTCTATCCTGTTGACAAGGGCGGGAACAAATGAGTTTTCATCCTTGGGGTCAAACTCTCCCTTTTCATAGAGATATCTCTTCACCCTGGTGATAAGCGTATCGTTATACTCGGTTTCGTCGGGATGTGAGAGCAGGCCCACGCTCTTGTCGAGCAGAAGGATATTCTCATCCTCATAGATTATTTTCAGGCTTTTTGACGCCGTCAGGAAATCATACTTTGTGTCATCCGGAGCAAAGAACTCATCGTTTATATACATATCCACAACATCGCCCTCACGGAGCTTCTGAGAAATTTCGGCGCGAGCGGAATTGCATTTTATTCTTTTAAGCCGGATATATTTATACATAAGTGACTTGGGCAAGGAGGGAACGGCTTTTGAAATAAACTTGTCCATTCTCTGCCCCGCGTCATTTTTGGTGACAGTAAAGCTTTTCACTTATTTATCTCCGCCCGTCAGCATTTTTTTAAGGCAGGAGAAGCTCTCAACGCTGATTACGTGCTCGATGCGGCACGCGTCAACCGCCGCCTGACTGTGGCTGACACCTATACTCACAAGCCAATCGGTCAGTACACGATGCCTCTCATAAATCCTTTCCGCTATTTCCATACCCTCGCGGGTGAGGTCAATCTTGCCGTCCATATCGGTGGTGACATAACCGTGTTCACGCAGATTCCTCATAGCCACGCATACGCTCGGCCTTGAAAACCCGAGTTCGGCGGCAACGTCAACAGACCTGACGGTGCCTCTTTTTTGCTTTAAAATCAGAATGGTTTCAAGATAGTTTTCCGCGGATTCACCCATTACCATACATTTCACTTCCAATCATTACGCTTTTCATGTTAGCCGTCTAATTGATTATATCATCAAACGAAGCACTATTCAAGCAAAAAAAGCGGAGCCTCAAAGGGCAGGCATTCATAAACCGGCCCCAAAGGCTCCGCAGACTGATCAGGATTTATTCTGCTTTTTTGCCGTCAAGGAACTTATAAATAAGGGCGGCAATCGCTCCTCCTGCAAGCGGAGCAAGTATGAACACCCAGACTGTGCCGAGACTTCCGGCGAAAAGGGCAGGCCCGAATGAGCGAGCGGGATTGACGGATGTGCCCGTGAAATAAATACCGAGCAGATGGACCAGAGTGAGAGTGAGACCGATGACAAGACCGGCTACATTGCCGTTTTCCACCTTCGAGGTAACGCCGAGGATTGCAAGCACAAATACGCAGGTCAGTATAACCTCAATCGCGAAGGACTTGCCTATGCTCTCCTCAAAGAGGTGGTTCGCGCCGAAGCCGCAGTCACTGCCGAGGAAGGGAATCATTGCAGCCGCGCCTGCCGTTGCTCCGATGAACTGGGCAACGATATAACCGATAAAATCAGTCACGCTCATTTTTCCGCTGATGAGCATTGCGAGGGAGACAGCGGGATTTATGTGGCAGCCGGAAACGTTTCCTATCGAGTATGCCATTGCGACAATTACAAGGCCGAAGGAAACGGCAACCGCCAGATAACCTGCCGGGGTGTCACAACCCACTGCCGCGGCAGTGCCGCAGGCGAAAAATACAAGTACGAAGGTGCCGATACATTCGGCAACACATTTCTTCAATAAAGTCATAACCGTACTCCTTTCTTTTTTTATGAAAAGAGATAAACTCTCGTTTCATACGGTTTGGTCATAAAACTGTTTTTGCCCGGGTTGAGCACTTCGTAATTCTGAAGCACAAGCTCACCGGCGGACAGGTCAATACCTGCTGGGGCGTCGAATTTAACGGGATTTTCCGAGAATGAATTAATGACAAGAAGTTTCTTGCCTTCGTAATTTCTCTCATAGACGAAAAGACTGCCGCTGCTCCTGTAATACTGCTTGAAATCGCCGTAAACGGCAACCTCGTGCTCCTTGCGGAACTTTATGAGTTTGCGGTAATAATTCAACAGGGAGTTTTCATCCTTTTCGGCGGCCTCAACGTTTATCTCGGTGTAGTTGGGGTTAATCTTGAACCAGGCTTCGTCAGCAGTGGTGAAGCCGGCGTTTTTGCCGCCTGTCCACTGAACGGGAGTTCTCGCGTTCTCTCTGTTAACCTTGAAAGAAAGATTCAGGAACATCTTCTCGGTAAATCCGAGTTTTTTGAAAAGCCTGTAATTGTTAAAGGTCATAACATCCTTATACTCGGTAACGTGGTCAACTCTCACGTTTGTCATACCGATTTCCTGACCTTGATAAATAAAGGGAGTGCCGCACTGGAGCATATACATCGTGGCGAGCATCTTCCCGCTCTGCACCCTGAACTTTATGCTGCCGTATCTTTCGATAATGCGCGCGTGATCGTGATTCTCGATGTAAAGGCTGTTCCAGCCCTTGCCGTACATCTCGGTCTGCCACTTATCAAATGTGCTCTTTAACCTGCGCAGGCTGAAGGGAAGCTTAACCCAGTCCGCCATAAAGCAGTCGGCGTTCATATGGTCAAACGAAATAAGCATATCGAGCTTCTGGCCGGGACCCTCGGTGCAGTAATTGACGGCATCCTTAAGCCCCGTCATCGGGCCTTCGCCGACCGCAAAGCAGTCATACTCGTTGAGGACCTGTCTGAATTCATCGAGGTACTCCTCAAGGTGAGGACCGTGCTTGTAATGCTCGATTCCGGTTGCCAGAGGCAGGGGGAACCCGTTGGGCAGTCCCTCGGCCTTTGAAATAAAGGTGATAACGTCCTCTCTGAAGCCGTCAACTCCCATATCGAGCCAGAAACGCATAATGCTTTTAACTTCTTCACGCACCTTGGGATTATCCATATTGAGGTCGGGCTGACCCTTTGCAAATACGTGAAGATAATACTCATCGAGATTCTTGTTGTATTCCCAGGCTCCGCCTTCAAAAACGGAAAGCCAGTTGTTCGGCGGTTTGTTTCCCCTGCCCTTGCGCCAGATGTAATAATCGTGGTAGGGGTTATCCTTGCTCTTGCACGCCTCTTTGAACCACATATGCTCGGTTGATGTGTGATTGACAACAAGGTCCATAAATACACGCATACCGAGACCGTGGGCGGCATCAAGAATTTTCTTGAAATCATCAAGTGTGCCGAACTCCGGATTTATATTTTTATAATCCGAAATATCATAGCCGTAGTCACAGTTGGGAGACGGATAAATGGGGGAAAACCAGATACCGTCAACTCCGAGACTCTTGATATAATCCAGTTTGCTGTAGACACCGGGAAGGTCGCCTATTCCGTCGCCGTTGCTGTCACAGAAACTGCGTGTCCATATCTGATAGACAGACATTTCCTTATACCATTTCTTAGTAATTTCAGCCATTTGCATTCCGCCTTTCATTGTCAGAATAGCCGAAAGCTTCAACCGCTTTGCGGCGTGAAACACCGGTTAACCGCCGTTTGCCTCAATACATTATTAATATAGCACAGCGCTCCGAAATTTACAATAGCTCAGGCATTATCTTTTTCGGGCAGGCGGCCGGGCTTCCCGCTGAAATCAAGCTGTGTGAGAATGACGCCCGCAAACATAATCGCGCACCCGAGTAGCGCCCTCTTCGTAAGCACATCATCTATAATAAGCCAGCCGAAAATGACGCTGAATACAGACTCAAGACACATAAGCACCGCCGCAACGGAAGGCTCGGAGTATCTCTGGCCGAAAATCTGGAAGGTAAAGGCGAGCGAACAGCTGCCGATACCCGCATACAGGATCATATAACGGCACGCAAGAATCTCCTCAATCTTCGGCTCCTCAAAAATAAACATGCAGATTATCGACAGGAGACCCGCAACCAAAAACTGACCGCAGGAAAGCGCTATATTATTTACCTTTGTGCAGAAATGGTCGATAACGAGAATATGGCAGGCAAAGCATATCGCGCAAAGCAGAGCGAACCTCTCTCCGCTGCCCACGGAAAAATCTCCTTTTTCGACGCACAGGAAATAAAGACCCACAATGCCCACCGCCACACCTAACCAGACATTGATTTTCGGTACTTTTCTGAGCGCGAGACCGAAAACGGGTACAAGTATCATATAAAGGGCTGTGATAAACCCAACCTTGCCCGCGGCAATGTCATACGAAAAAGCGTGCTGCTGCAGGTTGCTTGCCACAAAGAGAACAAGCCCGCAAATGCCTCCGCCCGTGAACATGCCCTTAAAATCAAATCTCTGCCTGTCCTTTTCGTCAAGGGCGGCGTTTCTTCTGCGGTGGTCAATGACAAGAACAGGTATCAGGGCAAGACCTCCGATGAAGGTCCTGATTCCGTTAAAAGTGAATGTGCCTATATAGGCGCCCGTCTTCTGAGTGACAAACGAAAGACCCCAGATTATTGCCGCCGCGATGCAGTAAAGCGGGCCGAGAATTCTGTCTTTTTTTACAATCATATTTTTTACCTGCGGAAGTCCGGCAGACTTCCTCAAAAAAGGCTGCCCGCGGTAATCAGCGGACAGCCGTCTGTTTTTTGTGATTATTCTTCGGGTTCTGCAGGAGCTTCAGTTGCTTCGGCGGCTGCTTCTTCCGCAACCTCAACGGGAGCTTCGACAGCTTCCTCAACTGCTTCGGCGGCCTCTGCGGGAGCTTCGACAGCTTCCTCGACTGCTTCGGCTGCTTCTTCAACTGCCTCTGCGGGAGCTTCAACAGCTTCCTCGACTGCTTCGGCTGCTTCTTCAACTGCCTCTGCGGGAGCTTCAACAGCTTCTTCGACTGCTTCGGCTGCTTCTTCGGCTGCCTCTGCGGGAGCTTCAGCAGCTTTCTCGACTGCTTCGGCTGATTCTTCGGCTGCCTCTGCGGGAGCTTCGGCTGCTTCCTCAACAGCTTCCGCCGCCTCTGCGGCTTCTTCCGCGATTACCTTTTCAATGTCAACGGGAACTTCAAGCGGCTCGTCTGTTACCTCTGCCGTTTCTTCCTCTGCCTCTTCATCCTCGTGAAGGGCTCTTATTGAAAGGCTGACTCTTCTCTTGTCAAAATCGATAGCGGTTATCTTGCACTGCACTTTGTCGCCGACATGAAGAATCTCAGCGGGATTCTCAACGAATCTGTTTGCTATCTGTGACTTATGAATAAGGCCGTCAATGCCGGGGATAACCTTTGCGAAAGCACCGAAATCGGTGATGTTGGCTATTTCCGCCTCAATGACAGTGCCTACGGGATAATTCTTTTGAAGGATTATCCAGGGGTTGTCCTCATCTCTTCTGTATCCGAGGGAAATCTTGCCGGTTTCACGGTTGAGGGCCTTGATAAAGACCATAACTTCCTGACCGACCTGGAAAACTTCCGAGGGATGCTTGATCCTTCTCCAGGACATTTCGGAAATGTGTACCATTCCGTCAACTCCGCCGATATCGACAAATGCGCCGTAATTCGTGAGTGACTTGACTGTTCCGTTATAAACCTTGCCCTCTTCTGCGGTTGCCCAGAAGGCATCGGAAAGCTCCTTCTTATCTTCCTGGATAGCCTTGCGGATTGAACCTACGGCTCTCTGCCTGCGGTCATCAATGTCAATGATGCAGAACTTGACGTTCTTCTTGAGAAGATCATCAACGGAATCGCCTCTGCGCTCGGTCGCAAGTGAACCGGGAACAAATACGGTTGCGCCCTTGTAGGAAACAAGAACACCGTGGGTATTAACGTCAATAACCGTGCCTTCAAGAACTCTGCCGTCTTCTTTCGCTTCAACGATGTCAATCCAGGATTTCTGACGGTCTGCTCTTTTCTTGGAAAGACGGACAGTTCCTTCAAGGTCGTTTTTCTTCATAATAACGAGATTGATGATGTCGCCGACCTTAAGTTCCTTTGTGGGGTCCGCTTCGGGGTCATCGCTGTATTCCTCAAAGGGAACGATTCCCGTAAGACCGCCGAGGATGTGATTCTTGGGGATGTCAACCTGGATTTCCGTTGCCGTAATGCCTTCTACAGTGCACTTGATAACGGAATCATCAACAAGACTCTCGGAAATAAGAGAATCAAAACTCTCGTTGTCAGCAGATGTTGCTACAGAAGGCACCTCCTCTACCTGGTTATTTGTGGTTTCGATGATTTCGGACATTGCTGAAAGTACCTCCTTAATAATAACGGTCGGTGTGGAAGCTCCGGCCGTAACGCCGACTGCGGCGTACATGGAAAAATTTATATTTTTGAGCTCTGAGGCTCTTTCCACCAGAAATGTATCGCAGTTTTCTTCACAGACCTTTTTTAATTTGACTGTGTTTGAACTGTGTCTGCCTCCCACGACAATGACGGCATCGCACTTTTGAGAAAGAGCGTATGCTTCCTCCTGCCTTTTTCGGGTAGCACTGCATATTGTATCAAATATTTTTGTATTTGTACAGAGTAAATCTATAATTTTTTTGCATTTTTTCCACTCGTTTTCGGAAAAAGTGGTCTGGGATACCGCCGTTTTTTCCTTATCCTTTAAACCGGGATTGTCCGCGATAAGGGCTCTGAGTTCCTCTTCGCACGAAAAAACATAACTTTCGCCCCTGCAATAGCCCCTTATTCCGATAACCTCGGGATGATTCGCGTCGCCGGCGATGAGAACGGGAATATCCTCCCCCGAATTTTCACTGACAATACCGTGTATCTTCTTGACAAAGGGGCAGGTTGCGTCGCACACCGTGCCTCCCCTTGCCTCTATCCGCTCGCAGTCCTGCGGACCGACTCCGTGAGCCCTGATGAGTATCGTTTCGCCGGGCAGGGTGTCGTCGGGAGACGAAATGATGCCGACTCCGATTCTTTTCAGATCATCCGTCACATAATCGTTATGGATAAGCGGACCGAGGGTACGGCATTTCTTTTCGCTCTCAGCCAGCTTATAGGCCATATTTACGGCCCTGTCAACTCCGAAGCAAAAGCCGGCTGTTTCGGCAAGGATCAGTCGCAATGTCCTTCCTCCCTGAGCTCAACTATTTTGCTCATGACGGCTTCGGCGCATTCAAGTTTTTCTTCCCTTGTGGCTTCCTCCGACATACCGAGTTCCTCATAGGGAATGAACTTGCCGTATCTGACGGTGTATTTTGAGCGCTTTTTCAGGCCCTCATCATTGTAAACACAAACGGGAAGAATACCGCATTTGGAGTTGAAAGCTATATCGGCAACTCCCCTCTTCGCCTTGCCGGGATTGCCGTCCTTTGAGCGGGTGCCTTCGGGAAAAATACCGAGAACATAACCCTCTTCCGGAATTCTGGACGCGTAGCCGAGCGCGGCGCTGTCAGACGATGACCTTGATACGGGGAAGCCGTTGACCAGGGTCAGGCATTTGCCGATGAACGCATTTTCAAAAAGCTCCCTCTTACCCATGAAATGCATCTGTCTCTTTTTCATTCCAAGGGCTATAATCAGGGGATCGAGAGCGTGAATGTGATTCGATGCAAGAATGAAACCGCCCTCATCGGGAATGTTTTCCTGACCGGTGTATCTGACTTTGAAAAACAGTTTGCAAACCAGCACTCCGACAGGTCTGAGTATATCGTAAATCCTATGCTCTTTGATTTTGGAATAATCGAATTTTCTGCTCACTGCAATTTCTCCTTAATAACGGAAACTACCATATTTATTGACTGCTCAAGGCTCAGGTCGTCCGTGTTAACGGTTACGCTGTCCTGCGCCGGCTTCAGCGGGGCAATCTCTCTGTGTGAATCATTATAGTCTCTTTCAATCAGTTCTTCAAGAACCTTTTTGAAATCCACGTCCGCTCCCTTTGCGATAAGTTCGTCATATCTTCTCTTTGCCCTGACTTCGGGAGAAGCGGTAAGAAAAATTTTAACCCGGGCATCGGGAAGCACCACCGTACCGATATCCCTGCCGTCCATAATGCAGTTGTTGTGTTTTGCAATGTCTCTCTGCAAGTCGAAAAGAAAAGACCTGACCGCCGGTATTGCGGAAACATCGGACGCAGCCATTGACGCGGCGGGAGTCCTGATTTCCTCCGAAACATTGCTGCCGTTGAGATAGACCTGCTGGCTGCCGTTTTCAAATTTCAGCTCAACGGTGATTTTTTCAAGCGACCCGGTAATTGCCTGCGCGTCTTTCGTATTCAGTCCCTCTCTGAGCGCATTAACGCCGACCGCTCTGTAAAGCGCGCCGGTATCAACATATATATAGCCGAGTTCTTTTGCCGCCGCCTTTGCAACGGTACTTTTTCCCGCTCCGGCGGGGCCGTCGATAGCTATGTTGATTATCACTGTCATCTCTCCTTTGATACATTCAGACCCGCAAGTCTGCCTGTTGAAAGCGCAATCTGCATATTGAATCCGCCCGTATAGGCATCCACATCCAGAACCTCACCGGCAAAATAAAGCCCTTTCACAAGTCTTGACTCCATTGTTGACGGATTCACTTCTTTGACATTCACGCCGCCGCTTGTGATTATCGCCTCGTCAACCGGCCTGAATCCGGTCACCGTCATTGTCAGGTTTTTAAGCAGCGTTACAAGCGACTGCCTCTGCTCCTTTGTAATCTGATTTACCTTTTCAGCCATGGGAATGCCGCTGAGTTTCACAATCACGGGCACAAGTTTCTTGGGCAGAAGCATATCGAGCGCATTGATGAAGTTTTTGTTTGTATTTTCCGCAAAATCCCTGAGTATCCTGGCGTCAAGCTGAGCTTCATCCAGGGCGGGTTTGAGGTCAACGCACAGTCTGTATTTTCCGCTTTTCATATCCCTCATATGGGCCGAGGCGCTGAGAATCATCGGCCCCGAAACTCCGAAATGAGTGAAAAGCATTTCTCCGAAATCCCTGTATATCTCTTTATTCTTTTCCGTGTCCGTCACTTTTATCGCGACGTTTCTCAGCGAGAGCCCCATAAGCGCGCTGCAAAAGCCCTCGTGGATTTCAAGCGGCACAAGCGAAGGAACGGGCTTTATAACTGTGTGCCCGGCCTGCTTCGCAAGCTCATATCCGTCCCCGGTTGAGCCTGTCTGCGGATAAGACAGACCGCCTGTCGCTATCAGGACATTGTCCGCTTCATATGTGTTTCCGTCTCCGGTCTCCACCGCGCAGACTCTGCCGTCGGTTATTACAAGCTTAACTGCGCGTTCATTTATCATACGGGAATTCCGTGAGGCGTAGGCGGCAAGACAGTCAACTATATCAACAGCCTTGTCTGAAACGGGAAATATCCTGTTGCCTCTCTCGACTTTAAGAGGAACTCCCCTGCTCTCAAAAAATTCAACTATATCGGCGGGCATAAAGGCGTTGAGCGCGCTAAAAAGAAAACGCCCGTTGCGCGGAATATTTGATATTATTTCCTGCACCGAATTC
Organism: Clostridia bacterium; assembly: GCA_024692685.1. Lineage (GTDB taxonomy): Bacteria > Bacillota > Clostridia > Oscillospirales > Acutalibacteraceae > CAG-177. The sequence goes on along the minus strand of JAILMJ010000057.1, from coordinate 15,430 downwards.
AGATTGTTGCTGACGTTGCATCTGCCCTTGCCTGTTATCATAACCTTTCTTCCCGGTCTTTGATTTCTCTCAATGACAAGGGTGTCGAGTCCTCTCTCACCGGCAGTTCCCGCCGCCATCATCCCGGCGGCTCCGGCTCCGACAATAATCAGCCCGGCTTTTTTCATCACTTCTCACCGTCAACGCGGTAAACGTGATATTCATCCCATATTTCCTCAAGCTCTTCAAGGTTTTTATGGAGCTCCTCCTGCTTTTCGCCCGCGCTCACCGCCACAAGGGCGTTTATAAGACTGAGCGGAGCGGCAAGGGAGTCAACAAACGAAACCATATTGCTGCGTGCAAGCAGCAGATGAGTCGCGTAAGGGGCTATGGGTGAAATGTCGGTATCTGTTATTGAGATTATCGTCGCCTGCCTCGACTGGGCAAATTTAAGCGCCTTAAGGGTACGGCTCGAGTATCTCGGGAAACTTATCGCTATGCAGACATCGTCACTGTCTATCCTGAACATCTGCTCAAACATCTCAACGGTCGATGAGGGGTCAATCAGCACAACGTCGTAAAGATAGCTCAGGTAAAGCGCGGCAAAGCCCGCGAGGGAAGCGGATGAACGCACGCCTATAATGTATATTCTCTTTGCGCGGTTTATTGCTTTGACCGATTCGGCAAACGCCTCTCTTGAGATGTTCTCCGCGGTCTTTTTTATCATTTCGATATCGGAGGCAAAGGCAAGCTCCATCAGGTTGGCTCCGCTCATTCTGCCCGCCGCCTCAACTCTCTGCACACTGGTGAGACGGCTTCTCACGCTCTCCTGAAGATTGCGCTTGAATTCGGGAAACCCGCTGAATCCCACACAGGAAGCAAAGCGCACAACTGTTGACTCGCTCACGCCTACGGCTTCCCCGAGGGCGGCGGCTGTCATAAACGAAGCGCGCTCGTAGTTATTCTTTATGTAGTCGGCTATTTTTTTATGTCCCTTTGACAGCGATGCATAATACAGCTCTATCTTTTCCTGAACATTCTCCGTCATTATCTGTACCTCTTTTGCATATTTTAAGGAAAGCCGAACGGAATTTCCGCAAAATCGTTAACTAAATGCTTACACAGTTTACTATAAAATTATTATAAATGCAAGTGGATTTTTAAAATTTGCAAGTTTCCCGTCATTTTTTCTTTGCTCTCAGGTTGACTGTACGCGAACAGGTGGAGTATAATTAATCTATCAAATGAGAGGAGGCTGAAATTTGAAAAACAGCAATCTGCTTTACTATACCTCACCCGCCCGTGCCTGGACTCAGGCCCTACCGATAGGTAACGGCACTCTCGGAGCAATGATTTACGGCACTCCGAAAGAGGAAAAGCTTTCCCTTAATCACGATGAGCTCTGGACCGGTGTCCCTTCCGATACATTCAGACCGGGCGCCGACAAGGCCTTTGAAAAGGCGCGCAGACTTGCCCTTCAGGGCAGGCTTCACGAGGCAAGGAAGGAAATCGAAACCAATTTTCAGAGCACCTGGAGCCAGGCATATCTGCCTCTCGGCGACCTGAATTTTACATTTGATATCCGCGGAGGCGTTAAAAACTACCGCCGCAGTCTTGACCTGAACACAGGCGTTTCACTTGTGGAATTCACCTGCGCCGGCAAAAAATACACGAGGGAATACATAGCCTCCTATCCCGATAAAACCCTTGCTTTCAATTTTGAATTCGGGGGTAAAACGGATTTCCGCGTTGAGTTTGCCTCTCTCCTGCGCTCGGACAGTTTCGGGGAGGACGGCATACTGTATCTTGATGGTGAGTGCCACGGCAACAATGTCAGAAACGGCAACTGCCCCGAAAAGAGATATTTTGACGAGCCCGAACACAGAGGCATCCGCTTCCGCGCTGCGGTCAAGGTGATAACCGACGGTGAAACCGAAGCCGAAGGAAGGCACCTGTCTGTAAAGGGCGCCTCTTCCGCCGCCCTGTTCTTTGTGTGCGAAACAAGCTTCAACGGCTTTGACAAACATCCGTTCCTTGAGGGCAAAGAATACAAAAAGCCCTGCGGCAAAAGGCTGAAAGGGCTGAATGACTACGCTGCCGTCAAAAAAGCCGCCTGCGAGGATTACCGGAATCTTTACGGCAGGGCAAGCCTTGATATCGACGGGGCGGACAGTGACCTGCCGACCGACAAACGTCTGGTTGCCTTTAAGAAAAATCACAGCGATACAGGGCTTATCGAACTTGTCTGGAACTACGGCAGATATCTCGCAATCTGTTCATCCAGACCCGGCTCCCAGCCCTCAAACCTTCAGGGCATCTGGAATGACAAATACGACGCGCCGTGGAATGCAAACTATACGGTGAACATCAATACGGAGATGAACTACTGGCCCGTTCTGATGACAAACCTTGCGGAACTTGACGAGCCGCTCGTCAGGATGATAAAGGAGCTCAGCGTCACCGGTAAGGTGAGCGCTGAAAAGCAGTACGGAGCCGGAGGCTGGGTATCCCACCACAATGTTGACCTGTGGCGGCTTGCGACACCCGTGGGCGGAAATGCCTGCTGGGCATTCTGGCACGGTTCATCAGGCTGGCTCTGCAGACATCTCTACGACCACTATGAATACACGGGCGATGTTGATTTCCTCAGAAAGACCGCATATCCCCTTATGAAGGGCGCGGCGCAGTTCTACCTTGACATAATGACCGAGGAAAACGGCAGAAAGTTCCTCTGCCCGGGTACTTCACCCGAAAACGGCTTTATCTATGAAGGCGAATGGTGCCCCGTGGCGAAATACTCCACCATGTCGATGAGCATAGCAAGGGAGCTTTTCTCAAACTGCATAAAAGCAAGCGAAATTCTCGGCACCGACAAAGCCTTTGCCGCAAAGCTTGAAAAAGAGCTTGCCCTCTTCCCTGATTTTAAAACCGGCAGCGAAGGTCAGCTTCTCGAATACGATGACGACTATCCCGAGGATGAGATTCATCACAGACACTGCTCCCACCTCTACGCTCTCCACCCTGCGAATATCATCACTCCCGACGGTACTCCTGAGCTTGCGGACGCCTGCAGACAGACTCTGTCCAGACGCGGCGATAACGGCACGGGCTGGTCACTCGGCTGGAAAATAAACTTCTGGGCAAGGCTCTTTGACGGTGACCACGCGCTCAAGCTCATTGAAATGCAGTTAAGGCCCGTTAAAAGCGTAGGTATCAACTACGGAAGAGGCGGCGGCACATACGAAAATCTCTTCGACGCCCATCCTCCCTTCCAGATTGACGGAAACTTCGGCTTCGTCAGCGGAGTTACCGAGATGCTCCTTCAGAGCAGGGACGGCAGGATTTATCTTCTCCCGGCTCTGCCTTCAAAGTGGAAAAACGGCAGCGTCAAAGGTCTTAAAGCAAAAGGCAATGTAACCGTCGACATAAAGTGGAAAAACGGCAGGGTTACAAACTATAAGCTCGACGGAAAAGGCAGATACACCGTCATAGCAAACGGCAAAGAGACCGTTGTCGACCTTTAAAAAACATCAGCCCGCCTGTTTTGACAAACAGGCGGGCATTTTATTCGGTAAATTTTATCTTCCCGGAGTTGCGGTCGATTTCAGGATAACATCGTGATATCCGCCCTCGACTATGCTGGTTGACGACACAACCGTCAGCTTGGCGTTTTTCTGAAGTTCGGGGATGTTGGTGACGCCGCAGTTGCACATTGTGGACTTGACTTTATAAAGGCTCTTCGCAACATTGTCCGCAAGAGGTCCGGCGTAAGTGACATATGAATCAACGCCTTCCTCAAAGCTGAGTTTGGCCTTGCCGCCGAGGTCGTATCTCTGCCAGTTTCTGGCTCTGTTTGAGCCTTCACCCCAGTATTCCTTGACATAAACGCCGTTGACCATAATCTTTTCTGTCGGGCTCTCGTCAAACCTTGCAAAATATCTGCCGAGCATCATAAAGTCGGCGCCCATCGCAAGAGCAAGAGTCATATGATAATCGTGAACTATTCCGCCGTCGGAGCAAACGGGAACATAGATGCCCGTCTCTTTGAAATATTCGTCTCTCGCCGCGGTAACCTCAATAAGGGCGGTTGCCTGACCTCTGCCTATGCCTTTGGTCTCTCTTGTGATACAGATTGAGCCGCCGCCTATGCCGACCTTGACGAAATCCGCGCCCGCCTTCGCAAGGAAGAGGAAACCGTCTCTGTCAACAACGTTACCGGCACCCACTTTGACGGTGTCGCCGTATTTGTCACGGATAAACTTGAGAGTCTGCTCCTGCCAGCAGGTGTAACCCTCGGAGGAATCTATGCACAGCACGTCCGCTCCCGCGTCCACAAGAGCGGGAACTCTCTGCTCGTAATCAAGCGTATTGATGCCGGCGCCTACAACATAACTCTTGTTGGCGTCAAGGAGTTCCTGCGGATTTTCCTTGTGCTGCGAATAGTCTTTTCTGAAAACCATATAGAGCAGGTTGCCCGCGTCGTTGACTATGGGAAGGGAATTGAGCTTGTGCTCCCAGATTATATCATTGGCCTCTTTGAGCGTGGTCTTTTCGCCTGCGGTGATGAGCTTGTCAAGCGGAGTCATAAAATCGCTTACGGGAACATCAAGAGCCATTCTGCTGACCCTGTAATCCCTGCCCGTAACTATACCGAGAAGCTTGCCGTTGGGAGTGCCGTTATCGGTAACTGCCATGGTGCTGTGACCTGTCAAATCAAAAAGATTAAGAACATCCTCAAGAGTGGAGTTCGGCTTAAGGTTTGAGTCGCTTACCACGAAACCCGCCTTGTAATTCTTGACTCTCGCGACCATTGCAGCCTCGTCCTCTATGCTCTGGGAGCCGTAAATGAACGATATGCCGCCCTCCTTGGCAAGGGCGATTGCAAGCGTGTCATTCGATACCGACTGCATAATCGCGGAAGCCATCGGTATGTTAAGACAGATCGGGCACTCCTCTTCGCCTTTTCTGAACTTGACAAGCGGAGTCCTCAGGCTCACGTTTGCCGGTATGCATTCCTTTGAGGTGTAACCGGGAATGAGCAGGTATTCGCTGAATGTTCTTGAGGGTTCTTTGCAGTAAGTAGCCATGGCATTTATCTCCTTTTATTATTTGCAGAATTTCTCAATATAATTGTTGATTGCCGCTGATATTATTTCAATTGCTTTTTGCCTGTTCTGAATCTCGTCAACAACCGTTTCCTTGCCTTCAAGAGTCTTATAGACCGAGAAGAAGTGCTTCATCTCGTCGAAAATATGGGCGGGAAGCTGTGAGATGTCCGAATAAACATTGTAGTTCGGATCGTTGAAGGGTATCGAGATTATCTTTTCGTCAAACTTGCCGCTGTCCTTCATGGTGATGACGCCGATCGGGTAGCACCTGACCATAGTGCCCGTATCTATCGGCTCACTGCAGATTACAACCACGTCCAGCGGATCGTTGTCATCGCCGTAGGTTCTCGGAATAAAGCCGTAATTGGACGGATAGTGGGTTGAAGTGTAAAGGATTCTGTCAAGTATCATACGGCCTGTTTCTTTGTCAAGCTCATATTTTTTCTTGCCGCCCTGGGGAATCTCAATCACCGCGATGAAATCCTCGGGCGTTATTCTTTTCGGGTTTATATCGTGCCAGATATTACTCATAATTATACCTTATTTCTTTCTGTAAACAGTGAACCTGAATTCAAGTCCTCCGTCGGTCTGTGTTTCGCTCTCGGAATCAAGATACCATTCGGGCAGACTGTCAAGATTCGGGAAATATTTCTCCGCCTGCTCCGAGGCGTTGACCTTTGTAACATAAGCGGTATCGCAGTATGGAAGCATCTGCTCGTATATTGACGCGCCGCCGATGACGAACACCTCTGCAGGGTCCGTATCCTTCACGGCTTCGAGGCATTCCTCAATACTGTAACAGACGGTCATTCCCTCCGCCTTGAAATCCGGGTCGCCGGAGATGACGATATTCGTTCTGTTTTTAAGAGGCTTTCGGCCGGGAAACGAAAAGAGCGTTGCAAGGCCCATTATCACGGTGTGCCCCGTGGTCTTTTCCCTGAAGTATTTCATATCCGCGGGGAGGTGAAACAGCAGATCGTTATTCCTGCCTATGCCCCAGTTGTTGTCAACGCAAACTATCGTATTCATCTTCTCACCTGCTTACACCGCTACGGGTATTTTTGTGCTGAACTCGTGGTATTTATAGTTTTCGACTGTAAAACTGTCCTTGGTGAAGTCATAGAAATCCTTGACGGATTTGTCGAGGGTCACCGTGGGAGCGTCATAGGGTTTCTTAGAAATAAGCTCCTCAACTATGGGGATGTGCCTGTCATAGATGTGGGCGTCCGCGATAACATGGACAAACTCTCCCGGTTCAAAACCCGTAACCTGAGCTATCATGCAGGTCAGCGCGGAATACTGCGCCACATTCCAGATATTCGCCGCCAGCATATCCTGGGATCTCTGATTGAGAATGGAGTTAAGTTTATTGCCCGTGACGTTGAAGGTCATACTGTAAGCGCAGGGATAGAGAGCCATTTCGCTCAGATCGGAGTGAACATAAATGTTGGTGATTATCCTGCGGCTTGCGGGATTGTGTTTCAGGTCGTAAATTACCTTGTCAACCTGGTCCATATCCCCCTCGGGATAGTGGTGCTTCACTCCGAGCTGGTAGCCGTAGGCCTTGCCGATGGAGCCGTTTTCATCAGCCCAGGCATCCCAGACGTGGCTGCCGAGGTCGTGAATATTGTTGGACTTTTTCTGCCAGATCCAGAGCAGTTCGTCAACAGCGCTTTTGAGATAAGTTTTTCTGAGGGTGAGCATCGGGAATTCTTTGCTCAGATCATACCTGTTGACAACTCCGAATTTTTTGACCGTATGGGCAGGAGTACCGTCATCCCATCTCGGCCTGACATCGAGATCGGTATCATAAAAACCGTTGTCAAGAATATCTTTGCAGGTTGCAATAAAGATTTCATCGGCGTAACTCATACTTTCCCTCCCGCGTATCTCATAAGATCCGGCAAAAACTTTTCAAATGCAACTCCGAATCTCGGATCTGTTTTATTCTCATAGGTTTCTTTAATTGATTTATTGGTAAATTCAAGAGCATACTCCGCCGCCTTCATTACATCGAAGCCGAGGGTCAGAAAGGCGGAGAGAACGGAGGCAAAAATATCTCCCGTTCCGTAGTATGTGCCCGGATACTTTTTAGCAGGCAGATAACCGCTTCTGTCGGCGGTTTTGTCGTAAACATAGCAACCGGATTCATCTTCCGAAAAAGACACCCCGGTTATAACCGTATATTTTTTTGCGTATCCGCAAAGCGCCTTCGCGAGAGCGTGAATATATTCGCGGTCATACCCGGTTTTATATTCGCTGCCGGTAAGCATTGCCGCCTCGGTGATATTCGGGATAAGCACATCGGAAAGAGAACAGAGGTCCTTCATTCCGTCTATGTAAGAACTGTCAAAGCCCTTGTAGAGTACGCCCGAGTCCGCCATAGCCGGGTCAACAATTATCAGCGGTGAATAAAGCGAAAACTCGGAAATCAGACGCATGATTATTTCAATCTGTTTCCCGGAGCCGAGATAGCCCGTATAAATTGTATCGGGAACTATACCGAGGGAAAGCCAGTGCCTGAAATAAGGCTCAATATCATCCGTCAGATCCCTGAATGTGTAGCCCTTCATCTCCCCCGTATGAGAGGAAAGAACGGCGGTGGGTACGGGGCTGCACTCCACACCGCAGGCCGAAATTACAGGCAGGGCGGCTGTGAGAGAACACTTGCCCACGCCGGAAATATCATGCACGGCAAATATTCTTTTCATCGCTGTCCTCCCTTCTGTGAGAAAACACGGTTTGCGGATATTGGTTTATTATACATCCTGCAGTCAATATTTTCAACACGGAAAAATGAATTTCCAATCCGGAAATTTAATCGAACTTTTTAAAATAAACGGGCAGATAGTTTATCAGATCGGTTGCGAGAACGCCTCTGCCCGAAACGGACTTTGTTACTTCATCGGCAACTCCGCCGTGAAGATAAACGGCATTCACCGCGGCGGTCTTACTGTCCGCTCCCTGAGCGAGGAAAGAACAGATCATACCCGCAAGCATATCTCCGCTGCCTCCCTTTGAGAGAGCGTCATTGCCCGTTGAACTGATATAGTAATCGCCGCCCGGCACAAAGATAAGCGTAGCCGCGTCCTTGAGCACAAGCAGACAGTTGAATTCCTTCGCGAATGCCGCTCCGGTTTCAATCTTGTTTTCGAGAATCTCCGCCACGGATTTTCCGCAAAGCCTTGCCATCTCTCCGGGGTGGGGCGTGACAACCGGCGGATACTTCGCTTTTCTGAGAATTCCGGGATTCTCCGCGACGGCGTTTATGGCGTCGGCGTCAATTACAAGAGGCACGCCCGCCTTTTCTATAATGCCGTAAACAACCTCTTTTGTTTCATCTGTGAAGCCGAGCCCGCAGCCCGTCACTATGGCGGTTGCCTTGTTCATCGCCGTCTGCAGTTCGTCAAGAGAAGCCGGACAAAGCATACCGTCTTTCTCCGCAAGAGGAAGCATAAGCGCTTCGTTTATTTTTGAGGCAATCGCAGGGTAAGCGCTCTGCGGAAAAGCCGCGGTCACAAGACCCGCTCCGCACCTGAGAGCCGCCGTAACGCAAATGCACGCGGCTCCGGGCATCCTTTTGCTTCCGCAAACGCACAGGGCGTGACCGAAGGCGCCTTTGTTTGAGAACTCGGCGCGCTTGCGCAGGGAAACCCTGCTGACGGCTTGTCCCTTTGAACCGGGAACTTTTTCGATGTCTTCCTCTGTTATGCCTATGTCGGCAACAATGATTTCGCCGCAGATTTTCCTGCCTGCCGCGGTTGCGTGAACGGGTTTGCAGGCAGTTATGGGAACAGTTAAATCCGCTCTGAAGCATATTCCTTCAGCCGCCTGCTCCCCTGTCCTGTCGCAGTCAACGCCCGAGGGCACATCAACGGCAATAACCTTGTTTGCGAGTCCGTTAACGGTAAACGCGAGGGCGGAAAGCTCCGGTGAAAGCTCACCCTTGAAACCCGTGCCGAATATCGCGTCGACTATAACGGTTCTTTCACCGGCCAGATTCCCGATTTCCGCGGGATTTCCGCTGTACCGGATAACTTCAATGCAGCTTTCGAGTCTGTTAAAATTGCTGACCGCGTCCTCTGCGGCAGGCTCGCCGCAAACGAGCACAACTTTTACCGCAAAGCCTTTTTCAGCAAGGACACGCGCCGCAACAAAGCCGTCTCCGCCGTTTTTTCCCTTACCGCACAGGATAAGAGCGCTGTCCGCGGTATTCCAATACTGCCGGTAAATTATTTTCGCGCATTCGGTGCCGGCGGTTTCCATAAGTTCCGGGAAGGTGATTCCCCTTGAAACCGCGTTCAGCTCCGCCTGATACATTTGTTTTGATGTCAGAATATACATTACAGGATTTCTTCTCTCTGTAAGCCGCCGTTCAACTGCGGCAGGTAGGAGGCAAACCGGTATTCCGGCTCACGGTCAAATTCTATTTTGATAACGGGTATTCCGAGAATCGGATCGGGGTTTTCCTCGGGAAGGGATGAGAGAATGATTCTGTCGCCCTTCTTTGTGAATTCAATAGGCGTACCGTCCATAAAGCTTATTCTTACGGGCTCGGTAATAAATCCGCCGAGACCCATCTTGCCCTCGAAGGGATGCCAGATTTTATTCCACATATAGACGGTGTTGCCCTTGGTGGACGGCCTTGAAACTCCGTTCGGCTGATTTTGATTGCCGTAGGTCTTTCTGAGTTTTCCGTAAACAGCTTCGCCGTTGACTTTAAGCCATTCGCCTATCTTGCCCATAGGTTCCTTGACCTCTTCGGGCACTGAGCCGTCGGGCGCGGGGCCGACATTGAGCAGCAGATTCCCGCCGCGCTCGCAGCAGGTCTGAAGCATTGACGCTATTCTCTGCGCGGTGTAGCTGTAGGGAGCGGCCTGGTCGGAGTCGAGATAACCCCAGCTTATGCCGTTGAAAGTCATACAGGCTTCCCAGTCGCGCTCTGAGGGAGTGAGGTGCTCCTCTGGAGTGCCGAAGTCCTCATCAAGTCTGCTGCGGTCATTTATGATGATATGCGGCTGAAGGGAGCGCAGATACTGATTTCTTTCCAGCGAATCCCAGCCCTCCCAGTTTTCCATGGGAGAGGGAACATCGTACCAGAGAATGTCAATCTTGCCGTAATTGGTCAGAAGTTCCTCGTTAAGCCCGCGGATATACTGCGTAAACCTTCTTCTTGCTTCGGTGTCAAACGCGCAGATGCCGCCGTCGGGATGATGCCAGTCCATAAGAGAGGAATAGAAGCCGATTTTCAGATCATATTCTCTGCACGCGTCAACGAACTCGCGCACGATATCTCTGTGGGGACCGGAGTTCACGCTGTTATACGGATTGACCTTCGAATCCCAGAGACTGAAGCCCTCGTGATGCCTTGTTGTGAGGACCATATATTTACAGCCTGCCTTTTTTGCAAGCGCCGCCCATTCACGGCAGCAGCCCTCTTTCGGGGCAAAAGTATCCGCAAGCTTTTCATATTCTTTGACGGGTATGTTTTCGCACGCCATTACCCATTCGTTTCTTCCCATCTGAGAATAAAGACCGTAGTGGACAAACATACCGAAGCGCGCCTCGCGCCACCATTTCATTCTTTCATCTCTCGTTGAGGCAATTTGAGCCTCATATTCGGGCTTGGATAACATTTCAGATTTCCTCCTGATTCCCTTCTCTTCTCGCCTGGAGAGCCGCGGCTATCTGCTTCTTCTTTTCGCCTATAAGGTCATAGTTCCTGAGCGGAAGAATCGAAATCAGACTTGCGAGGCCGGGAAGACCGACAAAGGTAAAGAATACAACTTTCTTGGTGAAGAATGTGAATATCTCCGTCGTCGCGCTGTAATTGCCGACCTTCAGCATAATAAGACCGACAGCCGCGCTTATGGCAAGGGAGATTTTGATTGTAAGGGTGAGTATCGAGAAGGCGGGTCCCTCAATGCGCTTGCCGGTTTCATACTCGTGGTAATCAACACAGTCGGCAACCATTATCATGGGAACGATATTAACAACGCCGAACTGCAGGCCGGACAGGAACATCATTATGAACATAACAACAATGTTCTGGGTAAGAAGATTATAGATGAGCACGGCGGCAGACGACACGATAAAGCCGTAAACCGAAACAACCACGCTGACCTTCTTCTCATCGAACCTGCGAAGCAAAACCGGTATAAGCGCCATACTTACAACGGAGCCCAGACCCATACAGATACCGAAGAGCACAACATAGTTCTGACTGCCGAGCATAACATTGGCGGCCTGAACCTGGATGGCCATGGATATCTTTCTGCAGGCGCCGAGCAGATAGGAGAGCACAACCATCATCAGGTACTTGTTTGATTTAAGGGTGGCAAACATCTCGCGCAGACTCATCTCCTGCGCGTGATAGGGAACTCTTTCTTTTGTGCCCTTGAAAATAAGGAAGAACAGCACGCAGCCGAGAACTGCCGCAGCTATGGCCGCGCCCAGATACTCGGAATTGCTTATGGGGGTGTCCTTTTCGCCTTCAAAGCCGAAAACCTTGGAGCCGCCGGGAATAATGATGCAGATCAGCGGAACTATGACCGCGGAGGCGGAGAAGCCGATTTCCTTGAAGGTGTTGGCGATTGAAATTGTATCGGATTTTTCCTGGGGATTGGGAGTGATAACGGAGGCAATTCCCTGAGAGGGAACATCGCCGAGCGTCATCGACATACTCCAGAGCAGGAAGGTGATGAATATCCATACGTAAAGAAGAACGCCCTTAAACGGCACCTTAATGAAGACAAGCACAGTGGTCAGGGCAAACGGAATAATGGCATAGAGAATGAACGGCCTGATTTTGCCCTTTCTGCTTATCCTGTTGCCGACTATCGGATCAAAGGCCGATGAAACAACTTTGACAACAAGGATGAGGATACCGACTGCCGCAAGATCGGCGCCGAGAATCTCGTGATAAAACTCCGCCTGATAGGAATTGAGCAGGCCGACTATCATCTGAAAGCCGAACAAGCCAAGGGAATACGCTGCGATTTCTTTGAAATTCAGGTACTTTTTCATAAACTTCCTCCTCGTATATTCAAGGTCAGCCGTTTAAGGCAACCCTTATTTGCCGGATTTTTTTGCGAAAACTATAAGCTTGCTGAAAATGTAATTCAGCACAACCACTATTACAGATACCGTGATTTTGGCAAGCAGGCCTTCCGTGCCGAAAATCACCTGATTCAGCCCGATTCTCACAAGGAAAGGGACGCCGAACCACTCAATCACGCCCGTGAATATTCTTGAGCCGACAAAGGTTGAAAACTCCTTTGCAACGGTTTTTGCCGATGAATCCCTGCTCTCAAAGACGAACAGTTTGTTTGTGATAAAAGCGAAAACAACACTGCATATCCACGACAGGACACTGCAGATGAATATTTTGAGCGACTCCGCTATGCTTTCGGGTACTGCGGCGGGCAGTTCATTGACACTGTCGGGTATAATCCTGATGAACAGCGCGTAGCTGAGCATACTCACAAGAGTTGTCAGCACACCGAATATCAGGTATGAAATAATTTCCCTCGTGACGACTTTGTCAATAATTCTGCCCAAGGCAGAGTCCTTTTTGAAAATCCAGAAAAGAATGGATCTCAGTTTTTCCGTCATAAACCTACCTCGGTGAAGAAAAATACTGTTCTTTATATTTTAAATTAAATTATGCATAAAGTCAATAAAATAAGGAAATTTGCCGGAGGATTTATGTTCAGGCTTACAACAGATGCTTTACACAGTGAATAAAAAAAGCCCGCCGAAGCGGGCTTTTTGTTTTAGCTTATCAGAATTTTACTGTTACTTGCTTCCATTTGAAGAGATTGAACAGGAAGTTTGAGAAGAACGAAATCAGTTTCGAGAAGAAGTTGCTGTCTACCTTAATGGTAAGGGTTGCTTCGTCAAGGGTTGCTCCGCCCTGCTTGACCTCTATCTTCACTTCCTTCGTTGCCTTGACCTGGCCGATTTCGACACTGTATGTGGTTCCGCTTTCGTCTACTTCTGCCTTCTTGCCGTCAATCCATACCTCTGCTCCCGCAGGAACATTATTGAGTTTTACGCTTACGGTTACATAGGTGTTGTAGGATGCGGATTTAGCGCTGAATTCGGGAAGCTTGAATGTTGCTTTCCATACGGCGTATACCGTGGTGTCTTCCGTAAGGTTAAGCTTCGCGCCTGCCTCATATTCAGCCGCTGTCGCGTTATTTGTCTTTGCCCAGCCGAGGAACTCGTATCCGTCTCTTGTCGGTTTCGCCGCTGAGAGGGTGATTTCTCCGTTGCCCTGCTGCGCTGCGGGAGCGTTTGTTCCTCCGTTTGCGTCATAGGTCAGGGTGTAGATCTTCTGCCATATCGCATAGAGTGTGGTATTCTCTTCAAGTGTAAACTCTGCGCCCGGCGCGTATTCCGCCGCTGTCGCGTTATTTGTCTTTGCCCAGCCGAGGAAATTGTATCCCTCTTTTGACGGCGCAGACGTTGAAAGAGTAATCTTGCCGTAGCCATTCTGCGCTGCGGGAGCGTTCGTTCCTCCGTTTGCGTCATAGGTCAGGGTGGCGGCTTTCGCTCCCCATACTGCGTAGAAGGTTACATCCTCTTCAAGCCTGTACGCTGCGCCTGCCGCATATTCCGCCGCTGCCGCGTTGTTTGTCTTTGCCCAGCCGAGGAAGGTGTAGCCGTAATATTCGGGCTCTCCTGCTGTGAGAGTGACATCTTTGAATCCGGTCTGCGGCTCGGGAGCTTTTTCGCCGCCGTTTGCGTCATAGGTTATTATGAATGCGGGATCCTTCCCGTCAACGCCGCGTCTTGCTTCTGTCAGCTCGTCGTTGTTATTCTCTATGCCAATCTTGGCAAAATTCTCTTCGCTGCCGTTATAGATAACCCAGGCGATGGGCTCGCCTTCGTCATTCCTTACATCGCTGATTGACTGAGTGATGTTTTCAATTTCGTTTTTCCAGCGGTCTATGTTCCCGATATTGCCCTCAAAAAATCCGATTTCACCCTCTAAATCATTTATCAGGTTTGCTTTATCTGTATAACCTGTGTTGAAATAGCTGTTGTAAGCGTCCAGATCGGCTTCTTGCACAACACTAAGCACATCAGCCCACGAGGATACCGGCTTACCGCTGAAATCAGAGTAATCGCCAAAATAATCCTCTGCCATATTGTCAAAGTATTCTCTTTCAATATCAGCCATATCCCGTTCAGGGGCGATGTACTCCTCAACACTGGCATAATAGTATTCGCTTCGTTCTTTGTCTTTTTCATCCATAACGGTTGTAAAAGCGTCTTCGCCGACATAAGCGACATTTTTGCCGAGAGTAACTCCCTTGAGGTTTACACACCCGTAGAAAGCTCCATCTCCGATAATAATGACACTGTCGGGGATTGTAACTTCTTCAAGTGCGGTGTAGGCGGTGAACGCATTGTCACCGATTTCTCTGATTCCCTCGGGGATGGTGACAGATGTTACTGTGGAGTTTTTAGCCAAAAAACCGTAATAGGAACCTCTGACAGCGGTTACGGGAACTCCTTCAACTTCAGCGGGGATGGTTATCTCTGTTTCAGTGCCGGTGTAACCGCTGATTGCAGCTTCACGGACTCCGTCTTTCTCGTAAATCTTATACTCGAAACCGTCTTCTGTAGTTCCGTCGCTTTTGTAGATGCCGGTGTATCCGGTAATCGCAAATAATGACTCGCCGCAAGTTGCGCAGTCAAGTCTTGTCAGGCCGTCGCATGCTACCGTGGGCTCTGCGACAACTGTTTCGGCACCGACGTGCCTGTGAGAAATTGTCGCCTCAACTGTTTCCGCGGAGTCTTCGTAGTTCTTAAAGACGAAATAGTAGGCTTCGCCCTGAGTCAAAACTGCATATTCGCCGTTGTAATCATCATAAACCGGGCTGACAGGTGTCCCTGACGTATCCAAAACACCATTGAAATAAACATCTGCTTTGCTGTCATAATCCGCGATGAAGTCGCCGCTCTTAGCCGGGGTAAATCTGACCATTGCGGTATTCCAAGGATCAATGCTTACGGAAACAGCCTTATCTTCCTCTGCATCAAATATAATCTGTTTGTTGCAGACGGAGCAGGTGTTTGAAGAAAAGTCAAATTTATGGCCGTGTGTGGCAGTCAGCTCTCCCGTGACATCACTTGATGAGCCGTTGTAAAAACTAATAGTGTAGGTTTCGCCGCCGGTAAGTGTCGCATAGGTATCAAAAGCTACAGGATTATTACCGGAATCATAGAGTCCGTCATAGCAGTTAGCGAGTTTTTCATCCATAACAAAATTATATTCGCCATTTTCCGCGGGGGTAAAGGTTGCTATGACTCCGTATTCGCCGGAGGGAAGC
>JAILMJ010000048.1 GCA_024692685.1 Clostridia bacterium | reverse complement strand
AAACAATACTCCTCAAATAATCTGAATATGATATTGCGAATTGTTTGCCGGGTAATATACAGTATAGTCAAAAATTCTATAAAGTTATATACATTTTACACAACAAAAACACAAATTGCAATACAAAATCACTATGTTTTTGTCATTTTTTTCAATTTTAAGGCAAAATTTACCCGATTTTATAAAAAAATTCACAAACACTTTACAAACAGCAATAAAAAAACCGGACAGTCATAAGACTGCCCGGTAAAAGATGTGCTGTAATTATTTGTCGAGATTTCTGGTGCAGACGGTAACATTCTTGAAGACTGCTTCGAAACGGTTGAGTGCTTCGTCGATGACTTCGTCAGTGTCTGCAAGAGAGGTGTAAAGTCTGGAGCCTGCAAGGGTAACAAGGCCGTGTGCCATATAAGCGGCGCCCATCTGTTCCATAGCAACTTTTCTGCGGAGCATTTCCGGCTTCTCTTTGAGCATGGGGATAACGGAAGCGGGAAGGAACATGGAACTGAAATCGTAGCTCATTGCGGCAGAGCACTCGAGGTGAACGATGGAGCCCTGGTTGTAAACTACGAAGGGAAGTGCGTACTTGTCAAGCAGTGCCTGGAGACCGTTGGTAAGTCTGTCGCCTGCAAGACCTGCTTTTTCGCAGGCATTGGTTTTTGCGATTTCCTGAATTGCGCAGTAGCCTGCATAGGATGAAAGCGGGTTGGCAGCGAGAGTGCCGCCTACATATGCGCGCTTCATCATTGTGCCTACGCCTGCAGCCATGCCGCTGACGAATTCTTTCTTACCGCCTACGCCGCCTGCCGAAGGATAACCGCCGGCAACGATTTTGCCGAATATGGTGAGATCGGGAACAACGCCGAAGTAACCCTGTGCGCCGCCGAGACCTACGCGGAAACCGGTAACAACTTCGTCCATGATGAAGAGTGCGCCGTATTTATCGCAAAGTTCGCGAACGCCTTTGTTGTATTCGAAATCAACGGGTCTGGTACCGCTTTCGGGACCGACGGGCTCAACAAGGACAGCCGCTGTGCCGCCGCGCATCTTATTGAGTTTGAGCATTGTTTCGAGCATACCGAGGTCATTGGGTCTTACTTCGTCGGTAGTGCCATAGCAGCCGGAAGGAATACCGTGAGATTCAAGGAAATGTCTGGAGCCGGGAATCTTGAGGCCGTAAACCATCTGATCGGACCAGCCGTGATATGCGCCGCCGACTTTGATGATTCTTTTGTGCTTGGTAGCATTACGTGCTACGCGGATAGCAGCCATAACGGACTCTGTGCCCGAGCCGAGCATACGGAACATTTCAACATTGGGCATATGCTTGTTGATTTCTTTTGCAAGAAGAAGTTCGCCTTCATGGAAAAGACCGGTTACGGGGCCGCATTCCTTGATAAGTTTGATTGCCTTGTCACGGACAGCGGGATAGTTGCTGCCGAGAATTGTGGGGCCGCCTGCCTGAAGGAAATCGATATATTCGTTTCCGTCAAGGTCGGTGAGATAAGCACCGTTTGCCTTTGTTACGCAGATGGGGAACGGATAGTTGAAGGCAAGGTTATGCTGAACACCGCCGGGGATGTACTTCTTGGCTTCAGTTGTGATTTCCTTGGATTTGGCGCATTTTGTCTCAAAATGGTCAAGAACTTTTGCAAGTTCTTCGTCACTTACGCAGTATATGGGCTGCGAGGTGAGGTATTTGAGCTTGTCATAGATGGGTTTTGCGGGTTGCCAGTTTGAAATTGCATAGCCGTTACTCATTGTTGTTTTCCTCCCGATTAATAAATTTAATAAAATTATTGATTTTTCCGTTTATCTCTTCAGGATCCTCAAAAGGCTCCTTATTTGCGAGTTTATAATATACTAACCCGAAGTATGCCCCGAAAATCAAAGCCGAAATATCATTTGCGGAAAATGTCTTTTTCATTTCCCCGTATCCGCCCGCATCAATTTCGTTTTTGATTAAATCCAGAACCTTTGATACGGAGCTTTTTTTATCGGATAAGATACTTCTTGTGACATATTCGGTTATCAGATTGGGGTAGGGGTAGGTATCCTGTGTCAGCTGACTGAACAGAGCGCTCATTCCGGATTTATCTGAATTCTCGGCAGCGGCATAAATGTCATTTATTTCTTCGTCGGCAATCTGATTCAGCAAGTCATCAAGCGAAGCGAAATGTGTAAAAAAGGTGGACCTTGAAACGTCGGCGACTTCTGCTATTTTTTCGATAGTGACATTTGATATTCCGTTTTCTTCAAAAAGGACTTTGGCGCTGTGCATCAACGCTTTATGCGTATTGGCGCGCCTTTTGGAGTGCCTTGATGTTTCCATAAAACCCTCTCCTATCAATCGGGATTATAGCACTATCCTTTCTATTAGTAAAGATATTTTTATACTTTAGTCCAAAATTAGACTTAAATCTACTTTTTGCACAAAAAAGGGCAACCGTTTTTGAAAATGATGACCTGTTCCGAAAACAAAAAAACGGTAAATACCGCCTTTTCAGGTTAGGTATTTACCGGCAGATCAGATATTGATATTATTATCATAAGGGTTGTTCTGGACTGGAGAGGGACCCCATTCATTGTCGGGCGCGCTCTCTTTGCAAAGCAGTATAATTCCCCAGATTATCCCAATTACGGGAATAAAGGGCAGGAATAAATACAAACCGCTTTTTCCAACATCGTGAAAGCGTCTTACGGTAACCGCAATTGACGGAATAATCGCTCCTAATATATAAAGGCCGAAAACAGCATTTAAAATCTTTAATAACCCGCTTTCGGGCATAATACCGTTAATCACACCGTTTGCAAAAGATACTATCAGGTTAAAAAGAAGCACATACCAGTAAGCGCTTCTGCATGACCTTCCTGAAAAATCAAAATATCTGCTGAAATACTCGGCAACCGCCTCTTTAAAACCGACTTGTGCCTGCGGAGCGGCAGTGTAACTGTTGTATCCGGCGCCGTCGTTATTCGCGGCGGGTTCATTAATGACAGGATAATCGGCGTTAACATTCTGGCTGTAATTGTAATTTACCGGATTATTTGTTTCACCCTGAGCGCTGTCAGGAGTACCGTTTTGCTCTTCGGCGGGAACTTCTTCAGCCGGCCTGGGAATAATAATCGGTGAGCCGCAAGATCTGCAGAATTTATCGGTTTCGATAATTGGAGCGCCGCAATACTGACAATATGCCATAAAATCATACCTTCTTTGAAATATAATGTAAGATGGATTGTATCGTTTAAAATATAGCATATAAAACCTTGTTACGCAATAAGCAGAACGATTTTTTTATTTTAAATGTTGAATTCAGCAGGAAACAATGATATTATATTTAAGACAGTTATCAAAAACAAGACTGTATGATTGAGGAGGATTACTGTGGAAGTTATAAAAAAAGATTTTACCGTTCCGTCAACCTCAGGCATTGCCGACCTTTACATCCGTTGTTTTTGTCCGGATGACAACAATGTCAAAGCTGTTTTTCAGATTACTCACGGTATGGCAGAGCACGGCGGAAGATATGAGGAATTTGCCGGTTATCTTTGCTCAAAAGGTTTTGCTGTTTTTGTTCAGGATCACGTTGGTCACGGTAAATCCGTAACCGATGATGATAACCTCGGTTATTTCGGAGAGAAAGACGGATGGAACAATCTGGTTGAGGACTGCCGTCTTGTTACGGAGGTAATCAAAAAAGAATATCCCGGTTTACCCATTATTTTCTATGGCCACAGTATGGGTTCGTTCATCGGCAGGGAATATATCCGCCGTTACGGCAGTGACGAAGCCATCAAGGGTGCCATAATCTGCGGCACAAGCGGAAAGAACCCCGCTGCCGGAGCTGCAATCAGAATTGCCGATTCCGTTGTCAAAACCAAAGGCAGTAAGCACAGAAGTAATTTTATAAACAGCCTTGCCTTCGGCGCTTACAACAAGAAGATAGATAATCCCAGGACTCCTTTCGATTGGCTGACTCACGATGAGGCCATTGTTGATAAATACATTGACGACAAATACAGCGGATTTTTGTTTACTGCCGCGGGTTTCAGGGATTTGTTCACTATTCTGAGTAAGGTGTCATCCAAGGATTGGTACAACGGAGTGGATAAAAACCTGCCGCTTCTGATTGTTGCCGGAGAGGAAGACCCCGTCGGTGCTTATGGCAAGGGTGTAAGGGAAGTCTATAACGGTCTAAAATCAGCCGGGGTTAAGGATATCACCCTGAAGCTCTATAAGGGCATGCGCCACGAAATTCATAACGAGGTCGAGAGAGCCGGCGTATATGAGGATCTTGCTTCATGGGCGCTCTCAAAAATATGATTCAGTAAAACACGGTTTTTACACCCCCGCAGGAATGTTCCTCCGGGGGTGTGCTGTTCATTGTTCCTAAGTTTATTGACAATAATTTTATAAAATTCGTGTTAATACCTCAGTGATTTATCCCTACGGCATCTCACAGGAGGAGATTTTTTAAGCAGAAAAGACAGACAATAAGACATTTTTTGGCGGTTTTCCGTTGATAATATATAATTTTTGTTGACACAGTAAGAAAAAACAGTTATAATAAGATGAATATTTTTAGGGCACTGTATTTTTAGCCTGTGTCCATCGAAAAATATAGGAGGCTTCTGATATGAAGAAACTTGTCGCTACACTTCTTTCGCTCATTATGATTTGTTCAGTTGCAGTTGTATCTTTCGCAGATACGGTTGACTCTGAAAAAGTTGAACCCGCCAATGCGACCGCAAGCGTTAATGCTACTCCGACCGATGCTCCCGATACAAATGACAGCACCGGAGCTTATGATGCTTACGGCTATGACAGCGATGGCAACTACAATTATTCCAAGGATATGCGTCTCGCAGGTAAGACCAATACCGATGCAGTTCCTCTTTACGGTCAGAACATTCAGGGTATGTATTCCATGCAGGAGAGAAAGGTTTATGACCTTGACGAGCTCCCCGAAATCAACTATAAAACAGTCTCAACGGTAAAGAACAAGGTTCTTGATGAGAACGGAATTCCCACCGGTGAAACCAAGGATGAGGTTGTCGTTGAAGAAAGCACAGGTACTCTTCAGGACGTTACCAGTCCCGCTGTTCCCGCTCTTGAGGGTATTCTCCTTCAGACATATTACGCAACAAGATGTGAAAGCTGCGGAAAAGCTTTCGGCGCTGACAGTGTTTATAATCTCTATGCTCAGAAAGCCGGCCGTTGCCCCCACTGCGGCGAGAAGATTCCCGCCCTTGATGATATCAAGGTTTACCGTTTTATCTGCGTTTTCGGCGATGAAAACAATACAGATAAGAAAAACAGCGCTCATTACGATATCTTCAAATATAAGAACTTTGCAAATGTTATAAACAGCATTTTCAAAGATACCGCAAAAGATTACGGCGATGGTAAAGACCTTCCCCAGAGAAATCTTATCTGGGAGAATTACACCGATGAAGTTTCCGGCTCATCAAAGATGGTTATAGTTGATTTCAAGACCGGTTTTGTAGGAATTGACACCACCAACAAGGATACTTTTAAGGATGGATTCGTTGACAGACTCAAGCTCTTTGCCTATGAGCTTCTCTACAACCTCCAGGTCATCCGTCAGCCTCTCGGTCAGTCCAAATTCTATGAGCTCTTCAGCAACTTCCAGGGCAATGCAATTAAGAAATTGCTTCAGGCAATCAACTCAATGTATGAAAGACTTGCCGCTATGTAACCGTTTAAGGATTTCAACTGAATAACAGACAGAATATCCCCCGAAGCGTAATGCTTCGGGGGATTGCTTTTAAAAGTTTTATTATCTGTGATTAATCCGCTCTGGACAGCGTCATATACGGCGCATATTCAGGCATAGCAGCATTGCGTCTCTTCGTGAGAGGAACAATTTTGACGGAAGTTGCTCCGATTTTGTTCGCAGCTTTCACGTCGGTTGAAACTTTGTCGCCGACCATAAGAATATTTTCCGGTGCTTCGCCCAGCATTTTTGACGCAAGTTTAAGTGAAATGGAGGAAGGCTTGAATGCCGGAGCAATAAACGGAATGCTGTTCATTTTTTTTGAAAACCAGTAGGCGCGGGGAGTAATGGTGTTAGAAACGATTATGAGCTTAATTCCCGCCGCTCTCATACTTTCGAGCCATTTATCAATGCCGGGTTCAAGGCGGAGAGAACCGTAATGTGTGACGGTATTGTCAAGATCAAACGCAACCGCATTTGCACCTGCTCTGCGTACAAAGCCGGGAGTGATATCAGTTATTTTTTCGAAGCTGTAGTCGGGCAGCTTTAAATTTTCTTTATTTCTGTCATTCATATTTGTGAGTCTCCTGTAATTCTTATTCGTTTTATCTTCCATCCGACTATTAGTGTTCAAAAAATCACAAAGTGTTGCATTTATTTTAAAAAATCTGTATTTTAACGGCATATATTGCGGTAATAGAAGATTAGGATGTTTCCGCTTAAAAAACAGCGGTTGAATCCTTACGGAACAACCGCTGCCTTTATTATATTATTTTTTCATCCTGATAAGATCTCTGTAACTTATCAGTTCAATGTTCTCTGATTCAAAGAATGAATATGTAACCGGGTCTTTCATAAGCAGATATTCCCAGTATCTTCTTTGCCACGTGCCTGTTATACTGCGCATTTCAGGTGTATCGAGGGCCGGATGAATGAATGTTTCGGTGATGCCCTCCGGAATCATCCCGTGAAATTCAAGGAAGGCGTCTCTGAATTCCTCATAAGTTTCTTTGTCTTTAAGTGAGACAACCTGGTCGGTCAATATGAGATAATCCGGGGTGGGGACTTTATAAATCTTTCCGAGCAGTTTGCAAAAATGACAGAAGAACCTGTAAAGATTAAGCGGCACGCCCTCCGGGCAAAAATCGTCCTTGGGTGTAGTGCACATACGGAAGGGATAGCCTTTTTTTCTGCATACTTTGAAAATCTTCGGGAGCATAAGATATTTACCGTTCATGCCGTAAAGTGAACCCATATGGTTGTCAATCTGAACTATATTCATTCCCGCTTTTTCGGCTTTTTCAATTTGGGCATAGACCTCGGCTATTGATTCCTTATATGTGCAGTGTGCCTCAAAATCTTCGTTTTCCGGCCACATTCTGCCGTATTCATTTTCAAGTGTCTTTCCGTGAGTTAATGAGCCCCAGGGCCAGTTCTCCTGCCACTCGTTCGTCATTGTAAGATGAACCCCCATGGCATATTGAGGGTTTTCTTTTGAAAACGCGATTGCATCCATTGCCTTCGGGCAGGGGATCATAACGGTTGAGGATTTGAGATTTCCGGTTCTGAATAAGTCAAAAATCGCCTCATTTGCGCTGTCACAAAGGCCACAGTCATCGGCGTTTATGATAAGGTATCTTTTATTCATAATACAGTCCTCCGTATGTCTGACTATGTTAATGAGTATAACAAGGATTTATAATGTTTTCAAGTGTTTGTTATTATGAATTCGCAAAGAACACGGAAAACGATTAAGTAAATTATATAATTTAGAAAAGCTGACAAAATGAAAATACACTCTCTTTTTTTCTCTCGTGGAAATATCGAATGAGATTTCGGGCTCATTTTGCTTTTTTCACATAATTTACAATATTATTTATTGATTTTTACACAATATTTCTAAAAAATTATTGACAAAGAAATACTTTTAATATATTATATCTTAAACTATAGAGAGTGGAAAAGAGGATGTCCTTGGGCCTCAACAATGCAGAAATCGATTCTCTTGCCGTTTTGGCAGCAACGGGTGACAAAAGTGCAATGACAGAGCTTGTCAACATTATGACTCCGCTTGCCCGTTCAAAGGCGCGCAAACTGAATTCAGAGGCCACGCGGCTCCCGAATGACGATCTTGTCCAGGAAGGGCTTATAGGTCTTCTTGTCTCTCTTAAAAACTTTGATATTTCAAAGGGAATACCCTTCAAGGCATACGCTATGCTGTGTATTGAAAGCCGTATGATTTCTGCGCTGAAACGCAATTTCAATTCAGGCAACTCCGCGCTGTCATCAGCCGTTTCACTTGAGGATGAGTTAACCGGTCTTTCGGGCAGCGATCCTGAGGAAAAACTGCTTTATGATGAGGGTGCTGAGGAAATCTATTCATTTATTGAATCCGTTCTTTCGGATTTTGAGCAGTCTGTGCTTCAGCTAAGATTCAGGGATATGAGTTATAAGCAGATTTCCGTAATCAAGGGCTGCAGCGAAAAAGCGGTTGACAACGCAATGTGCAGAATCCGTAAAAAAATCCGTTCATTTAATAAATAATGGCGTCCTACGCCTTATATATGCCCCCGTAGCTTAAAGAAGAGCGTTGTACAAGAACAAAGGTGGCGGTGCAATTCCGTCCAAGGGCAAATATTTTTAAGCGAGGTATATCTCATGTACGAAGACAAAACTCTCACCTGCAAGGAATGCGGAAATGAATTCGTTTTCACCGCCGGTGAACAGGAATTCTACGCTGAAAAAGGCTTTGAGAATGAGCCCCAGCGCTGCAAGGCTTGCCGAGACGCACGCAAGAATGCCGCCCGTGGCGAGCGTGAATGGTTTGAGGCAACTTGTGCTGAGTGCGGTGGAGTTGCAAAGGTTCCCTTTAAGCCGCGTGAGGACAGACCTGTATATTGCAGTGAGTGCTATGCAAAGAAGATGCAGAGCGAAGAAGCTGAATAATCAGAGCCTGTAATTCGGAAATAACGGCCGTTCTTCGGAACGGCTGTTTTTCTTTGCTTAATCTGTGTAAATAAAGAAAAAGAATTTGCCGTGCGGGTTTAATCCGTGCTGTGAATTTAATTATTGATAATGATAAACAAAAGCTGTTTGTTTGAC
>JAILMJ010000025.1 GCA_024692685.1 Clostridia bacterium | reverse complement strand
TCTCAATTGATATTTACAGAAACATTCCGGATGGTTTTACCTCTCCCACTGACGGCAATCTTGCCGCGTCATATACTTCATCAGCATTGGGAGCGGGATTTAATACGGTTGAACTGCCCACACAGGTTGCTGTTAATGAAGACTCAAGGTTTTCTGTTGTTTTGCGTTACAATTGTTCTGACGGGGTTCCGTATATCCCTGTTGAGGCTAATATAGGGAATCCGGAAGTCGTATATAATTATGATACCGGGCAAAGTTATTTCTATATCGGTGATTCCTGGTATGATTTAAGAGATGTTGAGGACAGTAATTATCATGAATGTATATACGGCAATCTATATATACAGGCCGCAACCGAATGTAATCATCAGTTTGAAACATCTGAAGTAACCGCCACCTGTACCAGAGATGGAATGTCTTACAGCGTATGCACCCAGTGCGGCTTGAGCGGTTCGAGCAATGTGGTTAAGGCGTACGGACATGATTTTTCCGAATGGTCCGCTCCTGTTCCGTCACAGACATCCAATACTTATGTCAGTACAAGAGTATGTTCAAGATGCGGTTATACAGAGACCAAGGAAGATATCAGGGCATCCAGAGGAATATCTTTTGATCAATTTATGGATATGATTTTTTCCGTAATTTTCAGAGTTTTCGGCTATAAGAGTAAATACGGTTATTAAGATGCAGACCATAGATAATGCCCTTGACAAACTTGAAAAATCAAAATTCAGAAGCAGTTTTAAACTAAACGGAACCGATATTGATTATATCAATTTGAAAGGGCTTGATGTTATTGAAAGCCATGCCGCTGATTTTGTAAGGTCAAAAATTGCTCCGGCTGAACCGTTCAAAGACGGAAAACAGACCCCGACTCACGGTCATCCTGTTTTCAAGGCTCAGCACGCAACCGCAACCTGTTGCCGCGGCTGTCTTTACAAGTGGTATAATGTCCCGATGCATTGTGAGCTTAATGAAAGCCAGCAGAAAAAAATCGTTAATCTTATTATGGCATGGATTGACAGACAATTGAATAAAGAATAAAAAATACGGCGCCCTGCCTGAGGGCGCCGTATTCTGTTCTGATCATTTTTGAATCATATCATTTTTCAAAATGAAATCAACGGTGTCATCTATAGTCGTGAAAGCCAGAGCAACAGCTGTATCTGCCGCTCCGTAATAAATTGCAATACGGCCGGTATCGGCATCGGTCAGAGCAGCGCACGGAAATACAACATTCGGCACGTCACCGACGAATTCATATTGTTCATGAGGCTGAAGGAGCGCGCTGTCGGCACGATGAAGGACTTTCCACGGTTCATCTTTATCAAGTATGGCAGCTCCCATTGAATATGTGAAACCGTTGCAGCTGGTGATTACCCCGTGATAAAACATCAGCCATCCGATATCTGTTTCAATCGGAGTGGGGCCCGCGCCTACTTTTGTCATTTCCCAGTTTTTTACAGGACCCATAACAAACCGGTGTTTTCCCCAGTATATCAGGTCTTTGCTGTGGCTCAGAAAAATATCGCCGTAAGGAGTATGGCCGCGGTCACAGGGACGAATTAGAAGCAAGTACTCTCCGTTAATCTTTTTGGGGAAGAGCACACCGTTACGGGCAACGGGATAGCAGGCATCTTCCAGCTGAGTCCAGGATTTGAAATCTTTTGTATATGCAATACCGATTGTGGTGCCGTAAGGTGTAAGATTTACCCAGGAGAGATAATATTTATCGTCAATAAGGCAGATGCGAGGATCATATCCCCGGAAAATCGGTTTTGGTTCGAGCTTCCAGTTTATTCCGTCCGTGCTTGAACCGGAGACAAGCACCTGATCCCTTGAGCGCATATCAACTCTGAAAACGCCGGCGTAGCCGTCTCCGAAAGGCACAACAGCAGAATTAAAAATACTGTTTGCCATAAACATATTATCACGCGTAATTATTGGGTTATCACTATAACGCCAGATAGGGTAGGGATAGCCGGACGGTTTATTCTGCCAGGGAATACCGGGCAGAGCATTTCCGATTATTTTTGCCATAAAATCACCTGATTTCTGTTATTTTTATTTTTCAATATTGAAATGGTATTCGGAATTGACATACCAGTTTCCGGTTATAAAGTTTCTCGGTCTGAAAATGACTTCGTCGTCATAGACTTCAAGCTGGGCACCGGTTCCGGACCAAAAAAGTCCGAAGGAGTTTATTATACCGTATGTCGGTAAATTCAGATAAGTTACACCGTTTACAACTTCAGCATTGGAAAGGCCGTATTTTCCGTCAATATACTCCGATTTGAATCCGGTATGCATATGTCCGCTGATATAATAAACATTTTTATATTTTTCCATAATTGCCTGAATGTTGTATTCGTTCTGGTCAATTCCGCTCTCCGGCCATATGGTATCTTCACCGTTTATGTTGCAGATGGGCCAGTGACAACAGACAAATGCAGGCTTTCCGTCTTTCGTCCCGTCGGCAAGTTCGGAATCAAGAAAATTCAACTGTTCTTCGCTCATGGATATGGCGTCCCAATGGCCTCCGTCAATTACTTCATCACCAAGAACGATAAACTTATAGCCGTTTACTTCCATGCTGAAATAGTTGACTTTATCATCTCTGCCCATATACTGATTGCGATAAGCAATAAGGTTGGCCATTGCTTGCTCTCGGGTTATATCCGTAACGTCTCTGTCGCCTGCATGGCCGATATCATGATTACCTCCTACCGAAATGACAGGAGCCGGGCTGTATTCTGTAACAAGTTCAAAGTATTCCTTTAAAGCGGGTTCATCCGCGTAGTTCGTCAAATCGCCTGTAATTACAACAGCGTCAATAGGAGCCTTTGATTTTTCTAGGTTTTTGAGCCCCTGTTTAAGAAAAAACTGACGGAAAACGCCGTTTGATTCCAGGTGGGTATCTGAAAGCATTTCAATATTAAGTCTGCAATCATTCTTTTCCGTGTCAAGTACGGGCATGGCAATTCCTTTATAAGGAATTGCAGTCATAAAAAATGCCATCAGAAATGCCAGGAAATTTGAAAAAATTGCGTTTACAACAGCCATAAATATAAACTCCTTATTTTATTGTTTCTTCATAGTAGGGCTTACCGTCTTTTATTTTAACGGATTTGAGCCATTTTTTTCTGTTATATCTTCGCGGCCTCAGCACAACCTTATCGTCATAAACTTCAAGTTGCAGTCCACAGCCTGTTTTGTTAAATTCACCATGGTGATTTCCGCAAGCAAGGCTCGGCAGGTTAATAAGTGTCAGATTTCCGTCTTTTTCAAAATCTGAATATCCTTTAGTTTCTATGCTTTCAAAGCTGCTGATTCCCATATGAGAATGACCGCTGAAATAATAAACATTACTATATTTTTTCAGAATTTGTTCAATCTCGGCCGATTTTGTTCCGATACCGCCGTCCATAGGCCCGGTATCGCTTTCATCTCTGCTGAAGGTTTTGGGAAGTCCGTGTTTTCCGTTAAGACTTTGATGGCAAAATACAAAAATGGGTTTGCCGCTTTCGCCTGCGTCTTTCATTTTCGATGAAAACCATTCTAATTGGTCATCTGAAATTTCAGCTTCACAGTCTGCGTCGCCTTCACTGCCGAGAAAAATAAAATAACAGCCTTTAATAACCTTGGAAAAATACGTTTTACTGTGCTCTTTTCCGTCGAGAAGGGTGTAATTCTTGAGGTATCTGCCTATTGCCGCTTCAGCACCTTCATCGCTCCAGATGTCATGATTGCCTATTGCCATAAGCAGACATTCCGGCTTTCTCTTTGTTTTCTTAAATACCTCGTTGACAAGCTCCCAGTTTCTGTCGTTACCCCTTGAAGTGGTGTCGCCGATAATTATGAAAGCATCAGTTCCGTTGACTGCTGAGGTGCTGTCGTCAATTGCATTTCTGAGAAGTTTCATCGGCAGCGCAGGTACAGGATGGTTTATATCAATATGAGTGTCACTGACTACGGTGCATGTCAGAATCGGATTGTTATATAGGGAATTTATTTTGCTCATTTATTCATCTCCCGAAGTTAATAATATCACACCGTAATTAAAGTATCAAGCAAAAAGAAAAAGATAAAGATGAAGCCTTATTAATAATATATTTTATACTTGATTTTTCTATTTTGCTCGGTTATAATAAACAGGCAATGCCGGTGTGATGGAATTGGCAGACGTGCCGGACTCAAAATCCGGTGGGCTAATACCCCGTGCGGGTTCGACCCCCGCCACCGGCACCAAAAATGACAGAGTACGCTCTGTCATTTTTTTTAGTTAAAACACCGCCCTTTCTTGGGCGGTGTTTTGATCAGTTATTGTCTTTAATTCTAAGTCTCTCACAGAGTTCCCTGTCGGGGGTAACCCACATTGTATTATAGGTGTGATAAATTACCATACCGGGTTTACCGCCATTCGGTTTTTTGAGTTCCCTTGTCTCCGTATAATCAACAGCAACCTGAGATGATGTTGAAGCAGGGCTGTTATACGCGGCAATTATTGCAGCCTGACGGCAGGTTCTTTCAGGTAATATGTCACCGTTACCAATAACAATAATATGGGAGCCCGGGAAAGATTGAACATGAAACCACGAGTCGTTTTTTGCTGCGGTTTTGAAACTGAGGATTTCATTTTGCCTGTTGTTTCTGCCTGCAAGAATGAGATATCCGTCATCCGATCTGTATTTAATCGGAGGCTTTAATGCTGTTTTTCTGTCTTTTTTGTTCTTTTTGTTTTTGAGATATCCCTCTTCATACAGTTCATTCTTGATTTCTTCAATATCCGAATAACCCTCCGCACGGTTGACATTGTCGATAACGCTTTTAAGATAAGTGATTTCCGCCTGACATTCGTCAATAAGCTCGTCCAAAAGTTTTTCTGCGTTTTTCAGTTTATTGTATTCCTTGAAATATTTTTGAGCGTTTTCAGACGGTGAAAGAGCGGGATTAACTTTTATTCTTACGGAAGAATAATTATCATAAAAATTTTCAAGGTCATAATAGAATGATCCTTTATTAAGCGAATATTGATTTGCAAGTATCAGCTCTGCGTAAATTCTGTTTTGATCTTTGTCCTTGCATTTTTCAAGTTCTTCTTTTCTGATTTCAAGTTTCCTCTGTGCTCTGACAAGCTGAATGTTCAGGTGCTTGTTTAATTCACGTCCCTGTTGGTTGCTTCTTTCGGATGAAGACTTTTCATTGTAATATTCTTCAAGCAGTTGGGAAAAGCTTTCTTTTTTTGTGTTTTCACAGGAAAAACCGAATTGAGTGATTTCCGTAAAAGAAAAGTCTTTTTTACCATTATTTTCAAATAACACGGGTTCTCCGTTTTTAAGCAGAAGATTTCTCAAATCCGTTAGATTTGTATCGAGCTTTGCCGTTTGAACATCCGTAAGTTCGCCTGTCGTAACACTGCCGATACCCGAGCGGGAAGCGATTTCCTTAGATATTAGCGGAGACATTCCCTCAAGAGTGCCGAGAAGTGCGCCGGGAACATCATTATTTGATTTTTTTATTCTCCGTATTATTTCCTCATTTGAAGTTTGTAGAATATCAAGTTTGTTCTGACCGGGGGGCGGCATGTATTTAAAACCGGGTAATATGTTTCTGCCTGTTGCCTCTGAATAATCTGACTTCTTGGATGCCTCGAGTATAATACCATCGGAATTCAGAATAATAAGGTTGGCGTGTTTGACAACAAGTTCAACTATCAGTCGGTAATTAACCTTATCTCCGATTTCATTAGTACCGGTTAAGTCTACTGATAAAATCCTGTCAAGACCGAATTGATTTATGCTTTCAATAAATGAACCGGTCAGGTGTTTTCTCATAAACATGCAGAGCATCGGGGGCGCAGACGGATTCTCCGGGGCCTTTTCAGTGAAGTTTATTCGCGGAAAAGCTGACGACGCGGAAATATAGAGCTTCTTTGATGCTGATTTTGACCTAAGATTAAAGATGAACTCCTCTTTTGAAGGTTGATAAATTTTATCTATTTTGCTTCCGATACAGACTCTGTTCAGTTCTTTGATTATGAAACTTAATGTGTAACCGTCAAGTGGCATAGTTATACTCCGGTATGTTTGATGAAGTTTGTTTGATTGAGAAGGACTGTTTCAATGTTTAATTCTCTGCCGGTTATATTTGCCAGTCTGATGATTGCGGGATTCTCAGTCTCGTAGTGACCGCAACAGAATACGCTTATTCCGAGCCTTGCAGCTTCAAGGTATTCGTGGTGCTTGACTTCGCCCGTAATAAAAGCGTCCATTCCTGCATTGTAACAGTTACCGATGAATTCTCCTCCGGCTCCTCCGCAGACCGCAACCTTGAAAATAGTTCTTTTTCCATTCGTATAGGTGATGGGGCGGGAAAAAACCCGTGATAAAAATGTCGCAAATTTATCCGGATCGGAAATTGTGGTACAGCCGTACATGCACATGGATTCTTTTCCGTCGGTTTCAAGAGCGGAGATGTCAGTAAGCTTTGTCAGTTCAGCCAGACAATAATTAACTCCTTTGTCTGATTTGTCGTAATTCGTATGAGCGCTGATAATGGCGATGCCGTATTTTAATGCCTTTTCAATCGGCGTATTAAACTCAATATTTGATACGGGATTAAAAATAATGGGATGGTGAGTTACAATAAGATCACAGCCGCTTGCATGTGCCTGTTCTACAGCATTGTTATCTGCATCAAGAGCAAAGCCTATTTTATGAATTACAGAGTCTCTGCTTCCTATAAGAAGTCCGCTGTTATCCCAGTCACACTGAGTGTCAAACGGCGCTATATTATCAATAAAATTATAGATTTCCGAAATGTTCATTGTATTTTTCCTCAATTTCATTTATAACATTTTCAAGCCGTTTTTTATCGTCCGAATACCTGCTCTTTTTTCTCAGGTGATTGAGCATCCTTGAAAAATAAACCCGCACTTCTTCAGAAGAGTCCCATCTGATTTCACCCGTATATACGTATGAAATGGAATAGTGTCTTATTTCTCCGCTGAATTCTGCGCAGAATACATTGTATATTCGTCCGCTGTCAAAGCAAAGCTTGTCGCTGAGTATCTCAAATCTGTTATTGATAAGGTATTCTCTGACGTTTTCATGGTGGGATTGGGGCTGAATAATCAGTCTGTATTTTCGGTCTTTAAGCCAGGGGGCTCTTTCGAGCATTTCTGCAATAAGAGTTCCGCCCATTCCGCAAATTATAATATCAGTTCCGTCATTTGGATTGATATTTTCAAATCCGTCCGATAATCGCAACTCAACTCTTTCTTCGCACGAAAACATGCGGAGTGTTTTTGCGGCATTAAGAAGAGGACCCTTGCGAATATCGGTAGCAAGGGCCTTTTCTGCAATTTCAGCGGTAATCAGATAAGCGGGCAAAAAAGCGTGGTCAGTGCCAATGTCAATTACTGTTGCACCGTTTCTGACCATATCAGCCGCTGTTTTTAACCTTGGGGAAAGATCAGGCATTCTCTTTTAAAGCTGCGTTGAGTTTTTCAACAAGTTCATCTGGATTAACACCGTGAACCATGCATGCCTGAGCCACTGTTTCGCTTCTTGAAGCAGGACATCCGAGGCAATGCATTCCCATCTGCAGGAAATAAGGAGCAAGCTCAACCGAAGTATCGAGAATATCTCCGATTTTCATGTCTTTTGTAATTTCAGTCATTTTAATTCAACTCCTGTTCATAATAATACAAAGATTATTTTTTGTTTATCAAGAATATTATCACATTATTATTATTTTTTCAATAGAAGGCTATAATTATTTTAACTTGCATAGGGACGCTTATCATAGTATAATTCAATTTGATTAAACCAATTTATAATTAAGAGGTCAATATGAAAAAAACAGACGTCTGTATAATAGGAGCCGGAGCCTCGGGGCTTTGCGCCGCAATAAATGTTCACAGGAATTATCCCGACTGCAGTATTACCCTTCTTGAAAAATTGCCGAGGGTAGGCAAGAAGATACTGTCAACAGGAAACGGCAGATGTAATCTGACCAATGTCAATGTCGTACCCTCAAGTTACAATAATCCTGATTTTGTTACACCCGTATTAGAAAAATATTCACCGGCTGTAGTTGTTGAATTTTTTGAAAGTCTCGGTCTTAAAACTTTTACCGACAGGGAAGGCAGAGTATATCCGAGAAGTAATGCCGCCTCTTCTGTGCTTGATGCGCTGAGATTTGCCTGTCAGAATGATAAAACCGAGGTCTTATGTGAATACATTACAGAAAGCGTCAAAGCACAGGATGATGGCTTTGTAATAAACAATGATTTGTTTTGCTCCGTATTGATTATCTCCTGTGGAGGAAAAGCATCGCCTTCTCAGGGAAGCGACGGGAGCGGATATGTAATTGCCAAGTCGCTCGGTCATTCTGTTACTCCCGTTCTGCCGTCGCTTGTTCCTTTGAACGTGCTTCCCGAAAAAGTCAGAGCTTTAAAAGGCGTAAGAGCTTCAAATGTTAAACTGACTTTGTTTGACGAAGAAGGCAGCGATACATCAGTTGGTGAGATTCTTTTTTCCGACAGGTCAGTTTCCGGTATAGCCGCAATGGAACTTGCCGCATTCGCAGAGTCATCACTCAGAGGCGGCAATGATCCAATATTGAGCATTGATTTTCTGCCTGAATTTGAAAAAGAAGAACTGAATGAGTATCTGAGAAGCATTTCGATAATTAGGGCGAATCAACCGGTTGACAATATGCTCAGCGGTATTCTTCCTAAATCGCTCGGAATTTCAATATTAAAAGAGTGTAGTTTATACTACGGCGGCGCATTAATTGACGGTTTCAACGACGAAATGATAGCTTCTCTGACAAATATGATTAAGGATTACAAAATAAATGTTTACGGTACAAGAGGATTTCAATCTGCCCAGGTAACAAAAGGCGGAGTTGATCTTTCGCTGGTAAAGTCCGCTTCTCTTGAATCAAAACTTAAAAAAGGTTTATATTTTTGCGGCGAAATCCTTGATGTCGATGCAAAATGCGGCGGCTTCAATCTTCAATGGGCTTTTGCTTCCGGCCTTGCTTCAGGAGAACTGAAATGATAAGAATAAACGAATTAAAATTACCACTTGACGCCGATGAATTTGAACTTCGGCGCAGAGCGGCAAAGGCAGTTCAT
This sequence comes from Clostridia bacterium, assembly GCA_024692685.1. GTDB lineage: Bacteria > Bacillota > Clostridia > Oscillospirales > Acutalibacteraceae > CAG-177. Next base: position 41,658 of record JAILMJ010000025.1, on the reverse strand, counting down.
ATCAGTGAGAACTGTATTGACGGATTGAAACTGCTGAAAAAAGCAGTTGATTCCAGAAATAAAGAGAATGTATTTTATATTTGCAATGTTGCTGTTTCGGTAAAGGGCGATGAAAATGTCATTATTAAAAAAAGCCGGAACAGCAAGGTTTCCGTTTATTCGGATGTTAAGTATGAAGCGCCTGTTAATAAAAGAAAGAGTTTGCTGAGGCCTGTTATTGTCGGATTCGGTCCGGCCGGATTTTTTGCAGGGCTCATACTTGCCCGTGAGGGACTTAAACCTTTGATTTTTGAAAGAGGTTCCGATGTCAATACAAGGAAAAAGGAAGTATCCGTATTCTGGCAAAGCGGAAAGCTCAATACTGAGAGCAATGTCCAATTCGGCGAAGGAGGAGCCGGAACTTTTTCCGACGGTAAACTGACCACCGGTATAAAGGACCCGTTATGTTTAAAAGTTACATCCGAACTGATCAGCCACGGAGCGCCTGAAGAAATTGCCTACTCATCCACTCCTCACATAGGGACTGATAAACTAAGCGGAATAATTAAATCAATAAGAGAAGAGATTATCTCTCTGGGCGGAGAGGTTAAGTTTAACACAAAAATGGTCGACCTGCTTATAGCGAACAACTCTATTCAGGGTATTACAGTTCGGAATCCTGACGGGACTACAAGCGATTATGAAACCGACACTCTGATTTTATGCCTTGGTAATTCTGCCCGTGACACTTTTGAAATGCTTTTTGATAAGGGCCTTAAAATGATGCAAAAACCTTTTTCAATCGGAATGAGGATTGAGCATCCGAGAGAATTGATTGACAAAGCTCAATACGGTGATTTCGCCGGTTATCCCGGACTCGGAGCGGCAGTCTACAAGATGGCCTGTCATCCCGAACACGGCAGGGGAGCCTATACTTTCTGTATGTGCCCCGGAGGTACAGTGGTTGCGGCTATGAGTGAAGAGAATTCTGTTGTTGTAAACGGAATGAGTGAATATGCCCGTGACGGAGAGAACTCCAATTCCGCAATTCTTGTTGGAGTTGAACCCGGAAATTTCGGTGGAGACGGTCCTCTTGCAGGTGTAACGCTTCAAAGAGAAATCGAAAAAAAAGCCTTCATTGAAGGCGGGGAGAGTTATGCTGCACCATGTCAGACGGTGGGCGATTTTCTGAACGGAAACGCCTCCAAAGTGCTTGGCTCTGTCAGGCCGACCTGCCCGACGGGGGTTGAACCGGGAGATGTCAGAAAAGTCCTGCCTCAAAGAGTCACAGATACCATTGCCGATGCGCTTATAAGAATGGATAGAATGCTTAAAGGATTTGCTTTGTCTGACGCTGTGCTTACAGCACCCGAAACCCGTTCATCATCACCCGTCAGAATAATCAGGGATGACCTGCTTCAAAGCAACATAAGAGGAATTTACCCCTGCGGTGAGGGTGCCGGTTACTCGGGCGGCATAGTATCATCCGCAGTTGACGGTATCAGGTGCGCTCACGCGGTATTGGAAGACGAATCATACAACTGGTATTGAAAAAAATTCACCGGATAAATCTTTGAATTATTTAAGTGATTTATCCGGTGAATTATTATTTATTTATTTTTGCTTTTCTTTTTCTTTTCTTTTCGACCTCGGCAAGCAAACCGAAGATTTCATCATAAAGCATGAAAGTTTTGTCGTCAGTTGTAAACAGACCGATAGGTGAGCCGTGATCTCCGTCACGTGTTTTCATTACATTCCAGATACCCGGTTCAATTTTATCTCCGATTTTGTACTGCCTGAAAGGTTCATCCTTAGGGTGAAGAGCAGAAGGAAGATCAACAAGGCCGTCGTTACAATAATCTTCAAATCTGTAATCTCCGTCGGGCCTGAAAAGCTTGTTGTAAAGCAAAATAAGTGTTGAAGTGCCGGTCAGGAACGGAAAATCTGTCTTGGACGGAACGTGAACAGCACCGGTGACATTCAATGTGACTGAATTGTACGAATATGAAAAATAATAAATGTCAGGAGATATTTCCATATAGTCATTGAGCTTTTTTGCTCCGGAAGGACACATATCAAACTCAATATTATCTTGATTATGTTTAAACTGCTTTTTCGCTCTTCTGAACGGAAAAGCATCTTTTTTGCCGGGTGTATCGCTGAGTCCGTACTGTTCAAGATGAAAGTCAAAAACGGTTCCTTCGGCAGGTGAACGGCCCGCAATTCCGACATAATTATATACAATCGCTTTTAAAACCGGTAAAATGTGAAACTTTTCAGCGGCGAGGAATGTGGTAGTGCCGTTATGGGGAGCACAAATAGTTGTAATGCTCGCTATCATATCCTCGTGGCCGCCCTTGAATAACTCTGAAAGTTCTTCTTCGGGAGTTCCGTTTTTTTCCGTTTCGTCACCATATGTCAGCAAATGGCCAAGCAGGCGTATTGTGTTTCCGCCGAAGCTGTGACCGACAAGGTGAAATTTTTTGCGGTTCTTGACATCGTTTAATATGGGTTTGTCATAAAATCTTCCGTATCTTCTGTGATTTGACTTTTCACTGTGAACCTTTCCGTAATCAACGATTCCTCCGGTCAGAGCGGCATATAATTCACATGCCCTGTCCCATGCGCTGGATGCAGGACCTACAGAAGCGGCGTAAATTTTATAATTTTTTTCCCTGTAATGTTCAACTATGTTGCAGGAATTTGCGCCCCAATAGGGAAGGTAATCATTTATACCCTCTTCTTCACCCCATCCGAACATACCGTGAACAAGTATTATCGGGTATTTGCAAGCATTATCTTCCAAATTTCTTTCCTCCTTATAGAAGAAATAACAGTATTAACAACTACAATAATATCATTAAAAATGATAAAAATCAATAATCAGAACTTGTCGCGAAGTTTATATATTGTAAAGCAAAAATATTAAATCAGACTTTCGACATATCTTACTGCTTCCATAGCATCGGCGGAATAATTGTCCGCTCCTATATCATTGGCGTATTCTTCGGTTAAGACCGCACCTCCGACCATAACTTTAACATCGGGTAATTCGCTGTGGATAAGTTTAATTGTTTCTTCCATTGTAGGTACCGTAGTTGTCATCAAAGCGCTCAGACCTACAACGCGGGCGTTGTTTTTAATTGCTGCATTCAGAATATCCCTTGCGGGAACGTCTTTGCCAAGGTCAATCACTTTATAACCGTAGTTCTCAAGTAAAAGTTTAACAATATTCTTTCCTATATCGTGAATATCTCCCTTTACTGTTGCCAGGACAATAGTGAATTTGTCTGATTCCTTATCAGTTTTGAATTGGGATTTGATTATTTCAAAGCATGATTTGGCGGCATCTGCGCTGATCAGAAGCTGAGGCAAAAAGATTATTCCTTTTTCAAATTTCTTACCTACTTCATCAAGCGCAGGGATAATATGATTGCTGATAATTGCGAGAGAATCTTCTTTTCCGATAAGTTCCTTTACGGCATTAACTGCAAGCTCTTTTCTGCCGTTGGAAATGCCTTCTTTTATATTGTCTTTATTACCGCTCTTTTTATCATTCACGGCAGGGGACAAACTCGTTGTCTCTGATATTCTGTTAATATATTCAGTGCAATTTCTGTCATTGCCGCTTATGGTGTTGTAAGACAGTACGGCATTCATCATTACAGCTGACTTGGGATTAATGATTGCGCTGCTGAGTCCGTTGTTTAACGCGGAGACAAGAAAAACGGAATTCAGCAAATCTCTTTGCGGTAAGCCAAAAGAAACATTTGAAACACCAAGTACAGTATAACAGCCTGTTTTTTCGGTTATAAGTCTTACCGCTTCAAGTGTGGTTTTTGCGGCGAAATCATCAACGCTGACTGTAAGAGTCAAAGGGTCAAATATCAGGTTTTTACGTTTAATACCGTACTTTTCAGCTTCTGAAATGATTTTTTCGGCAATAATGAGTCTGCCTTCTGCGGTTTCGGGAATGCCGTTTTCGTCAAGAGTCAAAGCAATCAGGACTCCGCCGTATTTTGCAGCAATCGGAAACACTTTTTCCATTGATTCCGCTTTACCGTTTACTGAGTTTATAACGGCTTTTCCGTTATAAATACGCAAAGCTGAGCTGAGTGCGTCAGGGTCTGAGGTATCAATCTGAAGCGGAAGGTCAACTGTATTCTGCAGTTTGCTTACTGCTTCTGTGAGCATTTTAGTTTCATCTATATCGGGCAGGCCGCAGTTAACATCGAGAATATCTGCCCCACACTCTGATTGGTCAAGACCCTCTTTGAGCAAATAATCAATGTTACCGCTTTTGAGCGCTTCTTTAACTGGTTTTTTGCCTGTGGGGTTAATTCTTTCTCCGATTATAACCGGTCTCTTTCCGAAGTTTACGCTGTGTGTAAATGAGGAAACACAGGTGATGTTTTTGGGCTTTAACGGATTAAACCCGATACGGTCCATTTTTTTTCTTATGGCTGAAATATAATCCGGTGCAGTTCCGCAGCATCCGCCGAAAATCGAAACTCCGTAATCGGCTGCTTTTAGAACAGAATTCGCAAATTCTTCGGGCAAAATGTTATATACCGCTTTACCGTCTGTAACAGTGGGCAGGTCGGCGTTTGGCTTAAAGATAATCGGAACGGAAGAAACATCGCTTATCCTCTTTATGATGCCAAGAAGCTTTTCAGGTCCGAGTGAGCAATTAAGCCCAATCGCATCTGCCCCAAGTCCTTCAAGCATCGCTGTCATTGCCTCGGGAGAAGCACCCGAAAGAAGCTTTGAATCTTCATTATATGCGTTTGTTACAAAGACAGGGAGAGAGCAGCTTTCTTTGACTCCGAGCATTGCAGCCTTTGTTTCATAACTGTCAGTCATTGTTTCTATTACTATGAGGTCAGCTCCGTATTTTTCGGCTGCCTTTGCCTGTAAGGAAAAGGAGGAAACGGCTTTTTCATAGTCAAGCTCACCGTATGGCTTCAGAAGGCGACCGGTTGGTCCCATATCATAGGCGATAAATTTTTCATATGGTGTTTCCGACAGTTCTCTTGCTTTTTTTGCGTTTTCAATCGCACATTTAATTATATTGTCAAGTTCGTCTTCGTCAAAATTCAGAGGGCTCGCTCCGAAAGTGTTGGTATAAACAACATTACTTCCTGCGTCAAAATAAGCCTTGTGGATTCCGGTAATAACTTCCGGATGAGAAATGTTCCACAGTTCAGGCCTCGTACCCGAGGGCAAACCGCTGTTCTGAAGCAGGGAACCCATTGCTCCGTCAAGCAGGACGTTATTGTTTTTTATGAAATCGAGTATTTTCATTATACCACCGGCTTTATTTTACAATTTCAGAAAGATTATCTTTGATTTTTTTTGCAACTTCCGGTTTGTTCATCGAATACACATGAACGTGGGTTATTCCGTTAGCATACAGGTCGATTATCTGGTCCGTTGCATAGATTATACCTGCCTGCATCATAGCGGAAGGATTATCACCGTACTTGTCAACGAGGTTTATGAATCTTTGCGGCATAAATGAGCCGGAAAGCTTTATAGCTCTGGAAACCTGATTTGCGTTTGTTATAGGCATAATTCCGGCAATTACCGGAACTGTAATGCCTGCTTCTCTGATTCTGTATAAGAAGTTATAGAGAAGATTGTTGTCAAAAAACATCTGGGTAGTGAAAAATTCACAGCCAAGGTCTGCTTTTTGTTTTAAATAACGGATGTCTTCAGCTTTGTTGCGGCTTTCGGGATGCACTTCAGGATAGCAGGCTGCTCCTATACAAAAGTCATATCCGCTGTTTTTAATTACATCAATGAGCTGTGAAGCGTGAACAAAATCCCATTTTGATCTGTCATCATTAAGCTTGTCAGCCGGTATGTCTCCGCGAAGAGCGAGTATGTTCTCAATGCCGGCTGCATGAAAATCTTTTATTTTGTTTTCAACAGTTTCTGTATTTGAAGAAACACAGGTCAAATGAGCAAGAGTCGGCACATGATATTCATTTTTGATTCTTTCGGCGATTTTTAAAGTAAACTCGCTTGTTCCTCCACCGGCGCCGTAGGTAACACTCATAAACGATGGCCTTAGTTTTGCAATTTCCGAAACTGAACTTTTCACGCTTTCAAATGAATCGCTTGTTTTTGGAGGGAAGACCTCAAAGGAAAGTGAAGGAGTGCCGTTGCTGAGTAATACACTGATTTTCATTTGATCACCTTTAATTAAGTATTAGTCCGTGAGAGAACATTTTGTTTACTCTTGATTTGATAAGATTGTAATTATCTCCTGATAAATCCGGATTGCTCTTAAGAAGTTTTTCAGCGGCAATATGTGTTTCACGTACCGTTTCAGCATCTGATATAAGACCGGCTATTTTAAGATTTGGCAGGCCGTGCTGCCTTGAACCGAAGAAATCACCCGGTCCTCTGAGCCTTAAGTCTTCATCAGCGATTTTAAATCCATCGGTTGTATCCGTTAAAATTTTAAGACGTTCGTTTGTTTTATCGGATTCATTGTCAGAGATTAAAATACAGGTAGATTTGGTGCTTCCTCTGCCGATTCTTCCCCTTAACTGGTGAAGCTGGGAAAGACCGAAATGTTCTGCATTTTCTATAACCATAATCACTGCGTTAGGCACATCAACTCCAACTTCAATGACTGTTGTAGATATCAGTAAATCCGTCTTTCCTTCGGAAAATTCATTCATTACTTTTTTCTTGTCAGAGGGGGACATTTTTCCGTGAAGTAAACCCAGCCTGAACCCTCTGAAATACCCGTCCTTCAGATTATTGTAAATCTCAACAGATGATGCAACTTCACTGTCGGTTTCTTCGTCTGTATCTATTAACGGGCATACTATGTATCCCTGAAAGCCGTCACAGAGATGCTTTTTGACATATCCGTAGGCTCTTTCCTTGATATCGGAATTAATAAGAAATGTTTCGGTTTTCTGTCGGCCTGCCGGCATTTCATCAAGTATGCTGAGGTCGAGATCACCGTAGATTATTAATGAGAGGGTTCTCGGAATAGGAGTTGCAGACATAACAAGCACGTGAGGATTATTGCCCTTTGCAGTCAGAAGACCTCTTTGATTAACGCCGAATCTGTGTTGCTCGTCTGTTACGGCAATTCCCAGGTTTTTAAAAACAACATCTTTCTGTATAACTGCGTGTGTACCTATTATCAGGTCAGTTTTTCCGTCCGCAAGGTCTTTTTTAATAGCGTTTTTTTCTTTTTGTGTCAATGAACCTGTAAGCAAAGCAATTTTAATATCTGTTTTTTCAAAAAATTTCAGAAATGTTTTGTAGTGCTGATTCGCCAGCACTTCGGTCGGAGCCATAAGTGAAGCCTGATAACCGTTTTTGATGACATTGTATATAATCGCTGCGCAAACTGCGGTTTTTCCCGAACCGACATCTCCTTGCAGAAGCCGGTTCATCGGTTTCCCGGTTGCCATATCTTTCATTCCTTCGTTGATTGCCCTTTTCTGGGCACCGGTGAGGGTAAAAGGGAGTAACTTTAAAAATTCATCGGTACAATCGGTTTTTATTACGATACTTGTTTGTTTTGCCGCTTTTATTTTGAGACGCAGTAAACCTATCTGGAGCAGAAACAGTTCTTCAAAAACCAATCTTCTTTTGGCTTCAATCAGGTAATCTTCGTTTTCCGGAAAGTGTACATTGTGAAATGCATCCGAGCCGGTCATCAGGCAGTAGTCTTTTCTGATGTTATCAGGCAAACAGTCAGGGATATACGTTAAAGAGTCGATAGCGGTTTTAATTACTTTTTCTATTTGCCTTGAAGACAGACCGGCGCTCTGGGGATAGATAGGCCTCATCTTGCCTGCATCGCCTGAGACGGGAACAAATTGAGGCGAATTCATTGATTTGAGGTGTTTGCCGAATGAATTTATTTTGCCGAAAAAACGGTATTCCTTTCCCATTTCAAGAGCCGACGCAGCATATTTGTTGTTAAAAAAAACAATATCCATAACCGATTTTCCGTCGGTTATATCGAGGCTGTATGTGGTCATACCTTTTCTGATGAAATGCTCTCTTACTGTCGAGCCGACATAGGCCTTTATGCAGACTTTTTCATTTAATGGCGCACTGTCAATAGAGTATTCGTTTCCCCAGTCTTCATAAGCTCTGGGAAAATAAAATAGCAAATCAAATACGGTGTAAATACCGAGTTTATTAAAAAGTTCTTCCTTCTTTTTACCGACTCCGTTTATAAGGTTGATACTGTCATTAACATTCATTATTTTATGCTCCAGGATTCTATATCATAAAAAACATCGACATCATTGAAGCCTTCTTTAACCTGCATTGATTTTGTGAACGAAGCGATACCGTCTCTGAAACACAGAGGAATAAAAGGAAAGTCTTCGTTGAAACTGTTGATATAGTCCATTATTTCGCATTCGCCTTTAAGAAGTTCAATATACCTTGAAAGACTCGTACCCTGAACATCCTCATCATACGGAGCGGCTATATCGTAAAGATTTCTAAGATTCATATCGGCACTGAGTTTTATTTCGCCGATGAATAAATCGTATGTGCCGTATTTTAATTCATTAACGTAGTCTTCTTCATTATAGTCTTTAAGTCTTACAAAGAAGCCGACATTCTCAAGCATACTTTTAACCTGAACTGCCGTCTGATATTTAAACTCGTTTTCTCTGTTGCAAAGAAGCACAACTTCTCCACTTTCCGGTTCAACATCTGATTCTTTAAGATAGGTCTTAGCATCTTCCTCCGAAAACTTCAATTCACTGATTTTTGCTTCAAGTGCGTACCAGGAGGGGTTAAAGGGCAATGCTGTCGGGACTGCGTGATACTGAAAAGCCGATGTAGTTATAGCGTCTCTGTCTAAACTTGTGCTTACACCTTTTCGGACAAGCGGATCAGAAAAGAATTCACTGTCCTCGTTGAAACCGAGGAACACAAGATTGTTCTGCACAACTTCATAACTCAAAGCGTCTATTCTGGAGAATTCACCGGAAGACAAATTATTATATGAAAAGCTTTTGCCTCCAATTACAAGACTGCTTTCGACGCTTTCGCTCTCGTGAACCGGCTCAAGAGCAATCGTTTTCATTAAGGGATTAAACCCGGTTTTATTGACATTAACAACAAGATAAAGGTTATCATAGCTTTTGGCGTAAAGGTATCTGCCTGAGCCAATCGGTAATTCATCTTCTCCTCTGTCAAACTTGACTATAGGAAAATCAAGGCACGCCAGAGCGTAAGGGTCGGGGCTTGAAAGTTTAAAAAGCACCATTGTTGATGATGAGGCCGAAGCCGATTCTATGTTATCAAGTCTCGGCGAATATATATCTGATTCCTTCGCTTTATTAAATGATGAAATAATATCCGTGGCGGTTACCTTACTGCCGTCGCTGAAAGAAACGTCATTGAGTGTAACGGTTATTCCCGATTCTGCAACAATACCGCCCTGCGCGATACACGGCTGAGGTTTATATGACTTATCCAATTTGAAAAGTCCGTCAAAAACCAGAGAACTTATCTGATAATTCAGTTCTGTTTCCATCTCATACGGGTCAAGTGAATCGTTTTTAGAGTACGCAAGACGAAGCAGGTTTTCGGCGCTTTCTTCCTCTTCGGCCTCGTCTTCGCTTTTGGGAGCAATCTCTTTTTTGCCGCACGAAGCAAAAACAGCCAGAACCAATGTAATTGACATTAATAAACAAAACAGTTTTTTCATAATTATTTACCGCTCAAATCCATTATAATTTTCCCGGACATAATAAGACCTGCAGCACCGGGCACAAAAGAAAGACTGCCGGGAGTTCTGCCGTCATCGTCAGACAAAGAGATTTTTTTTGAAGGGGGTTCCGGTGACCAAACTACATTTAGTTTCGGGATGTTCCTTTTCTTTAATTCATATCTCATTGTTCTGCAAAGCGGGCAAACACTTGTTTTGAATATGTCGGATATTCTGAAGAGAGTAGGGTCTTTTTTATTCCCGGTTCCCATACAGGATATTATCGGAACTGACAATTTATATGCTTTTTGCGCAAGGTCTGTTTTAGCCGTAACCGTATCAATGGCATCGGCAATATAATCATACGAGGATAGGCTGAACAACTCTGAATTTTGCGGCAGATAAAATTCATTGACAATGCTGATTTTTGCATCCGGATTGATATCTTTGATTCTTTCTGCCGTAACTTCTGTTTTAAGTCTGCCGACTGTTGAATGAAGAGCGCCGAGCTGACGGTTAAGGTTGCTTATAGAAAACTTGTCGCTGTCAACCAATGTGAATGTGCCGATGCCGGCTCGTGCAAGAGCTTCCGCAACATATGAACCCACACCGCCGAGACCGAATATAATGACCTTAGAGTTATTTAGTTTATTAAGTGATTCCTCGCCGAGTATCATTGTCTGGCGTATAAACTGATTTTCTTCTTTTTTATCCATAATCAGAAATCCTTTTTATAATATGCGCATACAATAATATACAACGAAACCGCAACTTTTGTAAATAATAAATTAAAAATATGTTGTTTTTTTTTACCCTCTATTGTATAATTTATTTTGTAATTTCTTGGAAGGGACAGATATTGATGAAACTTGGTATTGTAGGTTTACCGAACGTTGGCAAAAGTACGCTTTTCAACGCAGTTACCAATGCCGGGGCTCAAAGCGCCAATTACGCTTTTTGTACCATTGAGCCTAATGTAGGCGTTGTGGCTGTTCCCGATGAAAGACTGAATAAACTTGCGGAAATCTACAATCCTGTTAAAATCACACCGGCTGTTATAGAATTTGTAGATATAGCCGGGCTTGTCAGAGGCGCATCAAAAGGAGAAGGCCTCGGCAACAAATTTCTCTCTCATATAAGAGAAGTTGATGCGGTTATTCACGTTGTCAGATGCTTTGAAGATGACGATATTATCCATGTTGATACAACCGTTGATCCCGTCAGGGACATAGAAACGATAAATCTTGAGCTTATTTTTTCGGATCTTGAAATTGTCGAACGCAGAATTGACAGAGTTGCCAAGGCGATGAAAGGGGATAAGTCCCTTGCCTCTGAACTTGAATTTCTGAAAAAACTTCAATCATCTCTTGAAAGCAATATTCCCGCTCGCAATCTGGATTTAGACGATAACGAAACCGAATGGATAAAAGAGATGGCTTTGCTTACATCAAAGCCTGTTATCTATGCCTGTAATATGAGTGAGGATGATTTTGCCGGCGGTATTGACAGTAATGCCAATTATAAAAAAGTATGCGAAATAGCCGAAAAAGAAGGAAGCGAAGTCATACCTATCTGCGCTGAGTTGGAAGCGGAGATTGCTTCATTAGATAATGACGAAAAAGAGATGTTCCTGAGTGAACTCGGCGTTGAAAGCGGCGGACTTGATTTGCTTATCAAAAAGAGTTATTCACTTCTCGGTTTGATTTCCTATTTGACCGCAGGTCAGCCTGAGGTCAGGGCGTGGACTATCAAAAAGGGCACAAAAGCTCCTCAGGCCGCCGGTAAAATACACAGTGATTTTGAGCGCGGCTTTATCAGAGCTGAGGTTATTTCATACGATGATCTTATTGACAACGGCTCTATGGCTGCAGCAAAGGAAAAAGGGCTTGTTCGCAGTGAAGGAAAGGATTATGTCATGAAAGACGGCGACGTCGTTTTATTCAGATTTAATGTTTAAAGGAGCGATAATGATGAAAACCAGTTTAATCCGTTCAAAGGCGTTTGCAGTGTTTTGCTTATTATTCGGCGTATTCGGGATTCTCCTTATGGCCCACCATATTTTCAGTTATGAAGCCATATTAAGACCTCATATGGATTATCTCATCGAAAACCAGATAATCACAAATGATAAAAGCGGTTTTACTTTTCTGAGAATGTTTACCAACGAGAGCAATATTTTCGTTGATGTTTACCTTATTCTGTTTGCATTGGGCGTTTTCGGTAATGAAAAACTCCGTAGATTTACCGACAATGACGGCCTGAGAGGCGGTATTACACTCTATATTGCAGTGACCGGCATTATTTACTTCTGCGTTCTTTTGCCTTTCGGCGGCGGAACTTTTCCGACTGAGATAAACGGCGTTTCCACAGGCGGAATGTGGTTCTCAAATGTTGTTAACACCTGGAATCATCTTATTACGCCTGTAATGTTTACTGCTTTCTGGTTTTTCCCCGTTGAGAACAGAAAAATACCCAAAGTAAAATATGCTCTTTCATATCTTATCTATCCTATATGTTACTTCATTATGTGCATCATCTGGGGAGCTTTTGACGGCTTTTATCCGTATCCTTTCCTTAACGGCAGACAGATGTTCGGTATGCTGTTTAAAGATAAGGTTTATTCAGGGGCAATCGGAGTAGGTCTGCTTGCCGCTGTTGTTATAATTCTTTCGGCAATATTTTTCGGAGTTGGCTGTGCGCTTAACGCCATTCATAATAAAAGAATTAAAGAAGAGAACAAAGCAGACTAATTATCTATTTTAATATCTTTTCTTCTGATTTTTTCATCCCACCGTGATATTTCCTCAAGGTTATACTTCACGGGGGGATTTTTGTATAATTTTGAAACTGCGGCACCGTGAATCAGACCTTTGAGCAGAGTAAAGAAATATCCCGGTTTTTTCATTCCTCTGACAAATTTACCCATAAGAGTAGAAAAACTGATGTTTCTTCCTCCGCCGGCGAGATCGCTTGATTGTATGATTTTATTATCAAACAGAAAGTCAACTCCCTCCGGAGGTAAAGAAAGAATAGCGCATTTCAGTCCGTCGTTTTTCGCGGCTTCACAACCGTATCTGATGTGAAAGTTTCTGTTATATTCCCAAAGAACTTCATTGTTAAATTCTTCGTTTCTGTGATTTATCAAAGTATCGGCGAGCAGTTTGCCTGCGTTTAAGGACAGGTCTATACCCATACCGTTCATTGGCATAGTCATAAAAGCACTGTCACCGACAGCGGCATATCCGTCAGCTATCATCAGCGGAAGAGAGCGTCTTACGGGAATAACTGCTCTTTGGCCGCCGTTCAGTATAGTCTTTCCTGTCCAGGGGTGCTCGTTCCTGAATATTTCAAGTTGCTCGTTTATCTTTTCATCTGTAAGTTCATACACTCTGCCTATCAGGATATCCACGCTGTTTTTGTTTGTGCAAAGCCAGGAAAGTCCCTGTTCTTTTTCGTGATACAGATATACCTCAAACGGATAATCGGGAATAACGTCTTCACATTTATCATAATATGCTCTCCGGGCATAAAACAGGTCCCCGTATTTCGGTTTGCATTCTATGCCGTATTCACGCGGCAGGTTCATTCTCAATACTGAGAATACACCGCACGAATCAATTATCAAATCACCTGAAAAAGTGCCGTCGGTAGTTTCAACTCCGGTTACACGGCCATTTTTAATTACAGGTCCGTTTACTGTTATTTCGTATAATATTTTCACTCCTGATTCCTTGGCCTTTTTTATCAAAAGAGATATAAGCGGTTTCCTCCACATAATTTTCTGCCTGTTATCTCCGGAAAAAGATATTTCAACTCCGGTTTTTTTTGAGGGACTTAGAAATACGCTGTTACCTCTGTATCTCCATATATCATCAGGCAAATCTTCTTCTTTTATGCCGAGAATACCGGTAAGATTAGAAAAGTCAAATCTGTCTTCCCATTCATGACCGATCATTATTTCATTTTCCGCCTTTTCAAGTACGGTTACTTCAAAGCCGTTTTCAGCGAGGATTATTGAAGCGGCAAGACCGCCGTGACCTGCTCCGCAAACAAGAATTTTTCTCATATATACTCACCTTATTCAAAACAGCCTCGCCGGATTTCTCGGGCGAGGCCTTAATATTTTTATTATTCGGCGTCACTTTCACATTTATCAGCGGAGTGACGTTTTTCAATCAGTTCGGCAAGTATTCTCCTATGCTCTGAATTCGGAAGAGCATATTTTGATGTCGGTATTGCGGAAAGAATCATGCCTATTGCCGGCGGAATTGAAACAAGGAAGAACATTGCGGCGGCATAGTTTGTGAAGTCGTGCGAGAAATGAGAAGCGCCTGTTGCGAGTGCATCATTGACAATTTTAACATTATCTGCACTGAAATGTACAACGCTGAATGCGATTCCCTGAATAATAGTAGCTATTCCTGCAGAAAGTTTTGTAATAAAACTCTGACCGGAGAAGAAAACGCCGTCGGGACGGATTCCGTTATGATATTCTTCATAGTCAACACAGTCTGCAATCATAATGGACTGAAGAACGTTGAGCCCGCCCTGAGCCCAGGATGCCGCGAAGAATACAAGACCGAGGAGTACGGAAACTGCAAAATTGGTCTTCAGAGCTTCGCCGAAAACCTTGAATACGACAAATACTAAAACAAACGGAACAGCACCTGCTACAGAGTAAAAATTATATAATTTTTTCTTTTCAATTTTTGAGGTGAGGCCTGGAGTAACGGCAGAAGCTACAAGCATGCCTCCGAAAATGCCGATTGCGATTATCAGAACCTGAATGACAAGCGTAATGTTGAGCCCGCCTTCTCCGCCGAGAGCCCTGCCGGGATCGTTATCAAAAAAGTAATAAATAACAAGAGTAAGCGCAACAGTTGAAAGAAGCTGAATCGGACTTCTTAAGACGCCGGAGATAAGCAGCTGACGGAACGGAAGGCATTTCCACATTGTCTGAAAGTTTTCTTTAATTGTATGATGCTCAGCGGTTTGCTGCTTAACTTTTTCTTTAACTGACAAACCCGCGAACTGGAACAGAATTGATGAGACAACCGTGACAATTACAGCAAGCATTATGAAAGAATACTGAAGCTGCGTGGCGTCGTCAGCTACGCCTCTGGCAGCAAAGAAGCCCTTGAGCGAAGGCGCGAGAAACTGAACAGCCATACCGAGAACGCCTGCTGTTGCAACAATTCTGGCAAGTGCAAGTACCTTGCCGCGGTCTTTCTGATTCTCTGTCATCAAAGAGGTAACGCCCCAAAGAGGAATATCCCCGGCGGTATAACTCATACCCCAGAGTATATATGAAACCGCAGCCCAACCGACAATCAGAATTCTTGCTCCCGTGCTTTGTGCAGCCGGATACTGACCATTAATGAAACAAAGAACAGTTACAACACAAACAATTGCGGGCACAAACAACAGATAAGGTTTGCATTTGCCCCATTTTGTGTCGGTTTTATCAACTATTGAGCCCATCATCGGGTCGTTGATAGCATCCCAAACACGGGCAATGGCAACAATTGTACTGTATGCCATAGCGGGAAGGAAAATAACGCTCTGAAAATAAAACATTAGGCCACTGCTGATGATATTGTATATCATATTCTGGCCGGCAAGACCTATAAGATAGCCGGTAAGTTCTTTACCGCTGTAAGTCTTGACATTGGGATCTTTAATCTTTTTTCCCATCATACCACTCCTAAAATATATTTATTAAAGTATATCATAAATAATATATTTTGTCATTATTCATTTACACAAAAAGGCAACTCAAATTTTAGTTATAATTTCAGTTGGATTCTAAGATATGATCGTGAAAAAATGATGACAATTATAGTTTTAAGGTGTATAATATTTAAAAAAGGAGGAATAAAATGAAGAAAATTTTTGTATGTTTACTGGCGCTGTCTTTGGCCTTTACGCTGGTATCCTGTAATTCTTCGAAAACTGAAACCGCCGAAATGGAGGCGGACTCCGATGTGATTTCCGATCAGTCAACAGATACAGCTGCCCCGGATTATTCCGCTCTTGTTGCATCCGTTCTGAATTACCATCCCGGAGTTGCGGGTTCAAGTCTTGCAAAAGCAGTTGCAGCAAAGGCTCTTCTCGAATTTGCCGTTGCCAACAATCTTTTTCAGGAAGATGCTGATGAGGTTAAAAGTCTTTTAGATTCAGCTGTTGCCGGACTCAGTGATGATGAAAAGGCAAATTATAAATCTGTTATTTCTGATAATAGTGAAGACGGAATAATTAGACTTGTTGATAACTCTCTTGTTGATTATGATGCTGTCAGAGCTCAGTTTGATGACGCGGGCGCAGGCGGAATGTATGGTTATGTATATTCCGTACGAGCAGGAGATTCCTGGGAAGTTCTTAAGACCGTTCTTGAAGTATCTGCAGAAAATATTAAATAGATAGGATGATGTTGTAATGAAAAAATCAATTTCTGTTCTTCTTTCTGTTATTTTGCTTTTTGGTTGTGCCTCATTTGCGTACGCTGATGAAAGCGCAGATACATTTAACAGTTTTGGCGCATATAAACACGTCTTTATAATCGGTGTTGACGGTTGCGGTGCTGCGTGGGAAAAGGTTGATTCACCGAACTTTGACCGTATATTTGCTGATAATGCATACAGATACAATGCGCACACTGAGTATATCACCGTCAGCGCACAGAATTGGGGCTCTATTCTTACCGGGGTTGCGTATGATGTTCATAAATTTGATAATGGTTGGTGTGAAAATAACGAACGCGATTCTTCGTCCGGTAATAATACCGTATTTTACTATGCCAGAAATCAGTTTCCTGATGCCGAACTTGTTTCGTTTAATAATTGGTCGGCTATCAATCACGGTATTATCGAAAATGATTTGAATGTAAATAAAATCAACAGGGGAACCGATCCTCTGGTAGTTCAGTCAATTGTAAATTATTTAAACTCCGGTAATGAACCGACCCTTATGTTTGTCCAGCTTGACAGTGTCGACCATGCTGCGCATACTTACGGAGGATTCAGCGATCAATACTATAAAGCTGCCGAAAAGGCAGACGGCTATCTCGGGAAAATATACGATGCTGTTGCCACTAACGGACTTATGAAAGACAGCCTTTTTATTGTTGTAGCAGACCACGGTGAAACCGTTGACGGTCATGGCGGTCAGACTGTCGAAGAAAGCTCCGCTGTGCTAGGAGTAGCCGGCGATTCGGTTAATAAAATGCTTCTGAGTGAAGATGTAAAAACACGTGATGTTGCTTCAATTGTTCTTTATTCACTTGGAATTGAGCAGCCTGAACATATGACGTCAGTTCTTCCGGAAGGTTTGTTCGGCGAAAAATCAGAAAAAACAGTTGAGCCTTACAAAACCGGATTACTTGACGGATTACTCGATTCTATCAGCTCGTTTTTTCTGAATATTGTTGTTTTCTTCTACAGTATTTTTGATTGATTTTAATATGTATTTATTTTAATCTCTGCATATTTTTGCCAAATATCGACCCGGATGATATCAAAGTTTCATCCGGTCTTCTTTTATTTTATATTATTGACAACTATATTGAATAAGTATATAATAAGAAAAGATGCAATATCGTAAGATGGAGGATTATGTAATGAATTTTAATAAGCAAAAAGATATTGATGTGCTTAATATGTTTTGGTACATAGTTGAGCATTGGCGTATTCTGGTTGTCTTTTGCCTCATATTTGCTTTTATTGTTCCGGGAGTCAGTTACCTGAATCGCAAAAAATCGGATGATGAAATAAATAAAATTCATGCTGATCCGGATAATATAGTTCAGTCAACTATTTCATCCTTGAATCTTACCGATGATGAAGTAAATGAAGTAAATGATCTTGTTGATTTTGCCGTTCAGAATAAAAAGAGCGAAGAACATCTGAGAGGTTCGATTATATTTGATGTTGATCCGTATAACGAACTTATTTATAACACCGAGTATTATATCAGGCTTACGGATATTCCGGAAATATCCTCCTCTGATTCGGTGACCGACAATAATACTGTTGTTACAACTTACATCCGTAATCTTGTGGTTTTATATCAAAATAATCTTTTAAGCAATGATTCGATAGACGATATTATCCGTTCTTCCGAAGTAGATATCACGCCTCAGGATTTGCAATGGCTTCTCAGAATTGAAATGGGTAACGCTTCGGCAGGCTCTGAAGGCCTTTTTATCCTTAAGCTGATTTATGTTGACGGCATGGATGTAGAAGCGCTTTACAAAAGTATTGATAAAGTTATGAAAAAACAGTGCGAGGAAAGTCAGTATATAGCCGCGCACGAACTTATTAAAGGCGGCACAATCAGTCAGACAATCCGTGATGAGCAGTTTGCTTCTATCCAATCTGGATTGCTTTCGTACACTAAAAATAAAGAACTTGAACTTAACAAACTTGTTGCAGGTCTGAGTTCAGATCAGGCGAGTTACTATGACCTTATTCACGAGATAAGAATTCCGACCGATATTAAACCCAACAGTTTCAAAAAATTGTTTGTTCTTGTAGGCGCTTTTGCAGGTGTGCTTGCCGGATGTGTTTTCCTTGCCGTTAAATATTTGATATCAGGGAAGCTTGTTGACTATGCCGCATTTGCAGACAATAACGGTTGTACTCTTCTGATTGACCTTGAGGGCCGGAAGAAAAAGAAAGTTTTCGGATTTATTGATAATTTGATAAGCAAAATCAGAAATATCAACGGGATAAATCTTTCTTCAGAAGAGAAAGTAAAAATGGCTGCCTCCAGAATAGCAATAGCCTGCAAGGAAAGAAATGTTGAAAACGTAACATTTGTCAGCAGTCTTTACGGACTTAAGAATAAACCGGATGTTGAAATGGTTAACTCGCTGATTTCTGCTCTCAACAGCAAAGATATAAATGCGGCTATGTGTGAGAATGTTTTCAATAATCCCGATGAGCTTGAAAAACTCAGCGGTTCTGCCGGGTTGATTATGTTTGAAAAAGAAAACACTTCACGTATGAAGCAGATTTATGAATTGCTCAGCATTACCGATGACCTGAAAGCGGATACCATATGTATGCTTTCGGTCTGATAAACTGATTTTGCAAGAGGATTAACCATGGATAATAAATGCAATTTTTCTGTCGGTGAGGAAAAGCCGACCTGTTTTACAGAGTCAATGAAAAAGAGAACAGTTCCTTTCAGCCCTCCTGATGTCGGGCAGGCTGAAATTGACGAAGTTACTGCGGCTATAGAATCCGGTTGGATTACAACCGGTCCGCGCACAAAACTGCTTGAACGCCGGCTGGCTGCATACATTGAAAGCGGAGAAACGAATATTGATTGTACAACTCAGGATGCAGTTAGCAGATACAGCAACCGGGTTGTTTGTCTCAATTCCGCAACTGCTGCAGAAGAACTGAATTTGAGGATTCTCGGTATCCGCGATGGTGACGAAGTAATTGTTCCTGCTTACACATATACCGCATCCGCTTCTGCTGCGGTTCATTGCGGGGCAAAGCTCGTTTTTGTTGACGTTCAGAAAGACGGTGATCCGGTCACCCATATTCCTGAGATGGATTATGAGAAACTTGAGGCTGCAATTACCGAAAAAACAAAGGCGATTATTGCCGTTGATTTGTGCGGAATCATTTGTGATTACAATCGGATTTACGAAATTGCAGAAAGCAGAAAAAATCTTTTTACTCCTATGGATGTTCACGATAATCCGCTGGATAATCTTTCTTCGCGTATTCAAAAGGCTTTAGGCAGGGTTGCTGTTGTTGCCGATTGCGCTCACAGTCTCGGTTCCTGTCGTGTCTTTGACGGAGAAAAAAAGTATTGCGGGTCGATAGCCGATTTTTCGAGCTTTTCTTTTCATGCCGTCAAAAATTTTACAACGGCAGAAGGCGGAGCTTCCGTATGGAAAACGATACCCGGTATTGATAATGCCGAAATATATAAATTCTATCAGCTTTTGTCCTTGCACGGTCAGAATAAAGATGCGCTCGCCAAGACAAAAGCAGGTGCATGGGAATATGATATTATCGGCCCGTGGTATAAGTGTAATATGACCGATATAACTGCATCCATAGGGCTTAGACAGTTGGACAGATACAAGGGACTTCTCTCAAGAAGGAAAGAGATTATCGGTATGTACGACGCCGCCTGTGATGATTTAGGTATTGGACATCTGAATCATCACACCATCGGTATTGACAGTTGCGGTCACCTTTATCTTACTCGCATCCCCGGTATAACTGAGGAACAGAGAAATAATATAATTACTTTTATGGCCGAGGCCGGAGTTTTTACAAATGTTCATTATAAACCTTTGCCTATGATGACCGCGTATAAAGATATAAGCGGCGGTATTGGACTTTACCCCAATTCGTATGATTATTATAAGAATCTTATTTCTTTGCCGCTTCATACCCTGCTCAGCGATGATGACGTCGAGTATGTGATTGCCGTGTTTAAAGAAGCAATTAAAATGATTATCGGTTAATTAACCGGGAGGATGACTTGATGCTCAGACACTGGGAAGATCTTCCCGCTTTTATGAAAAACGAAAAAGTAAAACCTTATTGGGATATACTTAATAAAAAAAGGGGACAGTTGTTTCTGAAGAGAGTCTTTGATCTTGTTTGCGCTTTGATTCTTCTTGTATTTTTGTCTGTTCCCATGGCTTTAATTGCCTTTCTGATCAAGTGTGAGGACCGCGGTCCCGTTTTTTACAGACAGCTCAGGGTTACGAAATACGGCAAGCAGTTCAGAATTCATAAATTTCGTACTATGGTGGTTAATGCTGATAAGATAGGTTCCGCTGTTACAGTCGGAGAGGATCCGAGAATTACCAAGATGGGAAAAAAACTCAGAAAACTGCGCCTTGATGAATTACCGCAGATTTTTGACGTTATCTGCGGCGATATGAGTTTTGTCGGCACAAGGCCCGAAGCAGTTAAATATGTGGAAAAATATAAAGATGAGTACTATGCCACACTGCTTATGCCGGCCGGTATTACATCTGAGGCAAGTATCAGGTTTAAGGATGAAGATAAGCTGCTTTCCGCCACTCAGGATGTGGACAGTGTATATTTGGAAAAAGTGCTCCCGAAGAAGATGGAATGGAATCTTGAATCTGTCAGAAGGTTCAGGTTTCTCAGGGAGATTCTGACTATTTTCCGTACTGTATATGCAGTGCTCGGCAAGAATTATAACTGATTGAATTTTTCAGGAGAAAGAAATGAAAATTTGGTTAATTAATCATTATGCAGTTCCGCCACAGTATTATCCTCTGGCAAGACAGAAAAACTTTGCTAAGTATTTGATGCGTATGGGTCATGAGGTAACTATTTTCGCAGCAAGTACCGTTCACAATTCAGACTTGAATCTTATTACCGATAAATCGGAAATCAGAGAAATGACCGATGACGGAGTCAGATATGTATTAATCCGATGCAGAGGATATCAGGGAAATGGAATCAGCAGGGTAATAAATATGCTTGAATTTGCAATGAAGTTGCCCGGAATATGTAAGCGGTATGACCGTCCTGACGCAATTGTTGCAACATCAATGCCTCCGATGCCCTGCGCAATGGGAATCAGATTATCAAAGAAATACAAGTGCACAGGAGTGGCTGAAATTGCGGATTTGTGGCCTGAAAGTTTGATTGAATACGGAATTGCTGGGCCGAAAAATCCTGTTGTGCTTATCCTTAGGCGCCTGGAAAAATGGATTTATAAGAAAGCTGACTCAATTGTTTTCACAATGGGCGGCGGCTACGATTACATTGTGGAACAGCATTGGGAAAAATCCATCCCAAGAGATAAAGTCTTTTTTATTAACAACGGTGTTGACCTTGAAGCGTTTGACGAAAATGTTGTTAAGTATTCTTTTCCAGATGAGGACCTTGACGATCCGGATACATATAAAATTGTTTATACTGGTTCACTCAGAAAAGCAAACGAACAGATTTTTGCGCTTATGGACGCCATAAAACTGATGCAGGGCGCAGAATTTGAGAATTACAGGTTCCTAATTTACGGAAAAGGCGATTATGAAGATAGATTAAGAAATATATGTCGCGAGAACGGATATTCCAATGTAAGAATTAAAGGCTTTGTTGAAAAGAAGTATATTCCGTACATTTTATCAAAATGTGACTTGAATATTCTTGACTGCAAGGATAACGATGTTTTAAGATTCGGAGGTAGCCAGAATAAGCTGTTTGATTATCTGGCAAGCGGTCATCCGGTTATTTCCGGTGAAAGTAATAAATATTCGGTTGTCAGAAATGACAATTGCGGAATTTCGGAGGCATTTTCCGATCCCCGAGAAATTGTTGAAGCAATCCAAACTTTAAAATCAAATCCAATCAGTCCGGAGCATATCAGAAGTGTTGCCGAGAATTATGACTTCAAATATCTTACCGAACGCTTGCTTGAAGTTATTCAGAGAAGCAAGACTTCCGAATAATTACATCGGACAGCCGTTTAAGCTTTGATAGATTTCTCTTGCAGTGCAGCACTCAGAACTGAAAAGGCAGTTGTTTACGCTGCGAATAGGTCTTTCCGGCATTTCAGATGCATTTCTTGAAAGGAAGATAGTATGAAATACGCACTTATCGGATGCGGCAGGATTGCCGTTAATCATGTAATTTCTGTAGTTAACAACAATCTTGAATTTGTTGCTGCATGTGATATTGTTCCTGAAAATATTGATGTTCTGTTTGACAAAACCGAATACAAGGACAGGGATTCGGTAGCGAGATACACCGATTACAAACTGATGATTGATGAGCATCCCGAACTGGAACTTATTGCAATAGCCACTTCAAGCGGTGTTCACGCTGAAATCGCGCTTTACTGTATTGATCACGGAATAAACCTGATAATAGAGAAGCCGATTGCCATGAATATGGCCGATGCCGATGAGATTGTACGAAGAAGTGCTGAAAAAGGAGTTAAGGTTTGCGCCTGTCATCAAAACAGGTTTAACCCTGCTGTTCAGAGCGCGAGGAAGGCTCTTGAATCCGGCAGATTCGGAAAACTTTCTCACGGTTCAATAAATGTAAGGTGGAACAGGAACAGCAATTATTATGAACAGGCAAGCTGGCGCGGTACCTGGGCCGATGACGGCGGATGTCTGATGAACCAATGCATTCACGGAATAGATTTGCTTCGCTGGATGTTCGGCGATGAAGTTGAATGTGTTTACGGCGTTACAAGAAGGCAGCAGCATCCCTACCTTGAGGTTGAGGATGTTGGTATGGCGGTCGTTCAGTTTAAAAACGGAGCAATAGCAACAGTCGAAGGTACCACAAATGTTTACCCGAAGAATCTCGAAGAAACTCTTTATATCTTCGGAGAAAAAGGAACTGTCAAAATAGGCGGCACCAGCACAAACAATATTGATGTCTGGAATTTTTCCGATGAGACAGAAGATGATGAAAGCAAAAAAGGACTTAAAGAGCAGACGAGCAATGTTTACGGAAACGGACACTCTGTGCTTTATGCCGATGTAATCGACGCGATAAATAGTAACAGAAAGCCTTATATTGATGCTGTTGCAGGCAGAAATGCCGTAGAAATGATTTTGTCAATTTATAAAAGTATGAAAACCGGTATGACCGTTAAACTTCCTCTTACCGATTTTTCAAGTACTGACATGAAGGGAATTTTTGACTGAAATGAGTAATTTTTTCGTTCATGAAAGCAGTTTCATTGATGAAGGTGCGGAAATAGGCGAGGGTACCAAAATATGGCATTTTTGTCATATTCAGACCGGTGCCAAAATCGGTCAGAAGTGCTCACTCGGCCAGAATGTCAACATTTCGAATAACGTTAAAATAGGTAACGGAGTAAAGATTCAGAATAATGTTTCGGTTTATGAAGGCGTTGAACTTGAAGACAATGTTTTTTGCGGACCTTCAATGGTGTTCACAAATGATCTTACTCCCAGATCAAGATATCCGAAGGGAAGCGCGGGTTATAAAAAAACTTTAATCCGTCACGATGCTACTTTAGGCGCGAATTGCACAATCGTATGCGGTAATGAAATCGGAGAATTTGCTACGATTGCTGCCGGCGCTGTTGTAACAAAGGATGTTTTGCCGCATGCATTGATGGCAGGTGTTCCTGCCAGACGTATCGGCTGGGTGTGCGAATGCGGTCAGGTTCTTGACGCAAATCTGGAATGTCCCGATTGTGCAAAAAAGTATACTCTCAAAAATAATTCTCTGATTGAGGTAAAATAAATGCAATTTCGTGATTTAAAGAAACAGTATGAATTACTAAAAGATGACATAGATAAGGCAATAGCGGATGTCTGTGAATCTTCTCAGTTTATTAACGGCGCTAAGGTTAAGGAACTCGAAAAAACACTTGCCGATTATGTCGGTGTTAAACACTGCATTACCTGTGCCAACGGTACAGATGCTATTACACTCGCTATGAAGGCGTGGAATATCGGAGCCGGAGATGCGGTGTTTGTTCCCGATTTTACTTTCTTTTCATCAGGGGAGTGCCCTGCTTGTGAGGGCGCTGCAGTTATTTATGTTGATGTTGATGAAAACACATTTAATATAGATCCTCAAAAACTTGATGAGGCAATCAACAGAGTTTTGTCTTCCGGAAAATACCGGCCAAGGGCAGTTGTTGCGGTTGATTTGTTCGGCCTTCCCGCGGACTTTCCTAAGATAAGAAAGATTTGTGATGAATACAATTTGCTGCTTCTTGAAGACGGAGCACAAGGCTTCGGCGGCAGTATTAATGATAAAAAGGCATGCAGTTTCGGCGATATTTCAACAACTTCTTTTTTCCCTGCAAAGCCTTTTGGCTGTTACGGAGACGGAGGGGCCGTATTCACAGACAATGATGAATGGGCAAACATCATCAGGTCGATTTGTGTTCACGGCAAAGATACAAGCAATCCGGATGACCCTAACGCAAAGTATAACAATATAAGGCTCGGAATGAACAGCCGTCTTGATACGTTACAGGCCGGAATTCTTCTTGCGAAATTTGATGCTTTTAAGAATAAAGAACTTGACGCAGTAAATAAAGTCGCATCAAGATACAACGAAAAACTGAAAGGCACAATTTTTAAACTTCCGGAAGTCCCTGATGAGTTTTACAGCAGCTGGGCTCAATATACCATTCAGCTTCCTGAAAGCATAAACAGAAAAGAACTTCAGACTTTTTTAAAATCGTCCGGTATTCCGGCAATGATTTACTACATAAAGCCAATGCATCTGCAAGGTGCGTTCAAAGGTACTGTCAGTGAGAAGTCTGAATGCCCTGTTACGGTCAGACTGTGTAACACTGTATTAAGTTTGCCAATGCATCCCTATCTCAACGATGATGAAATTGATATCGTTTGTACGGAGCTTAACAACTATTCAGCTAAATAAAACGGAGGCTTAAAAAATGTTTAATGATATTTATAACGGATTAATTTCGGGTAAGGAAAAACTTGCTCTTGTCGGTCTTGGTTATGTAGGCATGCCAATTGCTGTTGAATTTGCAAAGCACATCAAGGTTATCGGCTACGATATAAATGAGAAAAGAATTAATGAATATGCAAACGGCATTGATTCGACAAATGAGATAGGCCCGGCTATAAAAGATACAACGGTTGAGTTTACAGCTGATCCGGCCAAATTAAAAGAAGCTAAGTTTATAATCGTTGCCGTTCCGACTCCTATAAACACTGACACAACACCTGATTTGCGGCCGGTAAAAGGCGCCTCAAAGACTGTCGGTCAAAATCTTACTCCCGGTTCAATTGTAGTTTTTGAATCAACTGTTTATCCGGGCGTTACGGAGGATATCTGCGTACCCATTATTGAAAAGGAATCCGGACTTAAATGCGGTATAGACTGGAAAATAGGCTATTCACCTGAAAGAATCAATCCCGGTGACAGGGTTCATACTCTTACTTCAATTCGAAAGGTAATATCGGGTATGGACGAGGAATCGCTGGCTGAAATAAAAAAGGTTTATGATATCGTAATCAAAGCCGGCACTGTACCTGTATCCACAATTAAAACTGCCGAAGCTGTAAAGGTTGTAGAAAACAGCCAGAGAGATATAAATATAGCCTTTATGAATGAAGTCGCAATGATTTGTGACAAAATGGGGATTGATACCGATGAGGTTTTATTCGGTATGAATTCCAAATGGAATGCTCTCGGATTTAAACCCGGTCTTGTCGGCGGTCATTGCATCGGTGTTGATCCTTACTATCTTACGAATGCGGCCGAAATGCTCGGATACCACAGTCAGATTATATTGAACGGTCGTAAAGTTAATGACAGTGTCGGTGCTTATGTCGCCGATGCCGCTATCAAGCAGATGATAGAGGCCGGATTAGCTCCCAAAAAGGCAACTGTTGTTATCTGGGGCATCACTTTTAAAGAGAATTGTCCTGATACAAGAAACAGCAAAATAGTTGACATAATAAACCGCCTTAAAGAATATAATATTACACCCTACGTTTCCGATCCATGGGCAGATAAAGAGGTGGCTGAAAAGGAATACGGGGTTAAACTTGTTGACTTTGACAGTCTTCCCAAGGCCGACTGTTTGATTATTGCTGTCGGTCATAATGAGTTCAGAGGAATGTCAATGATGCAGATTAAAGAAAAGTTTAAGGATATTCCTGATGCGGAGAAGGTACTTCTCGACGTCAAGAGTCTTTATCGGATTGATGAATTAAAAGCATCAGGTATGCGTTTCTGGAGACTGTAAGGTTTCCGAAGGGAGATTGCAATGAAAATATGCTTTGTCGGCCCTGCAAACAGTTCTCATATTGTCAAGTGGTGCAACTGGTTTTTAAAAAAAGGACATAAGGTCAGCGTCATTTCTTTCACGCCGGGAGAAATAGACGGCGTTGATATGCACCTGATTGATTTGAAAGTTGACGCCGGTGGCAGTGATTTCGGTAAGATTAAATATATGTTCACCGGAAAACAGATTAAGAAGATCATTGACGAGATAAAGCCTGACATTATTAATGCGCATTATGCAACCAGTTACGGTGTCGCACTTGCTCTCAGCGGAGTAAAGGATTATGTGCTTTCCGTGTGGGGCGCAGACATTTATGATTTTCCGAAGAAGTCACCCTTGCATAAATTCCTTCTTAAATTGTCTCTTAGAAAGGCCTCACATCTCTTCTCGACAAGCCGAGCAATGGCTGATGAGGCCTCGAAATATACCGACAAGAGATTTGAAATCACTCCCTTCGGAGTCGATATGAATTTGTTCAATCCAGATAAAAGAACAAGGGGAAGGGATGAAGACTTCATTATCGGCACTGTTAAGGCACTTTCCGATAAATACGGAATAGCCGATATACTTAAAGCTGTTTCGATTATTAAAAAAGAAGGCAATGTTCCCGTAAAAGTCAGAATAGCCGGCAAGGGGCCTCAGGAAGATGAATATCGTAAAATGGCTCAGGATCTTGGTATTTCCGATATCGTCACGTGGCTTGGCTTTATCAGTCAGGAGGAGGCCGCCGCCGAATGGGCGAATATGGATGTTGCCATAATACCTTCTACTCTTGAGTCCGAGTCGTTCGGCGTTTCAGCGGTTGAAGCGGAGGCCTGCGGGACTGCTGTTGTAATTTCGGATATTCCAGGTCTTATGGAAGCCACAAAACCGGGTAAATCTTCAGTTGTTGTCAAAAGAAATAATTACGAAGAAATTGCCCGGGCTGTTGAAAAACTTTATTTCGATGAAGATTTAAGAAACAGCCTTGCTTCAGAAGGACTTAAGTACGCAGGAGAAAAATACGAGTTGAATTATTGCTTTTCAAATATTGAAAAGATATTTTCAAATTTGCTCGGGAGAGAATCCAAGTGAAAAGAATACAGTATTCCGTATGGAAAAAAGAGACGAATAATGCAGGCGGTAAGGCTAAAAACGACGCTTTTGATATAGCGCTCGGGCTTGATTTTGCTCCGAGTTATAAACCTTCTGAGCAACGTATTATCCGCGTTGCCCAGCAGTATTTGTCAATGCAAAAATTCAGAGGTGCCGATGCGGTTTTTATGCAGTATCCGGCTGTCGATTTCAGATTGCTTTCAAGGTTTATTAAGTGCATAGAATCTGTTCCTTGTTCTATCGCTCTGATTCATGATCTCAGAATAATACAGGGCTTGGGTACAGATGAGGGCGTTGATGAAATATCCTTACTTAACAAATTCAGGTATGTGATTTCACATAACAGACATATGACTGAGTTCCTGCTTAAAAACGGATGCAAGTGTAACATAATTGAACTTGAATTATTTGACTATCTTCATGATATCAACAGGGAAGTGAAAGGCAGAGCCGGTGACGGTTCCGTAGCCTTTGCTGGTAACCTTGTGAAAAGTACATTCATTAGTAAATTAAGCGATGTAAAAAATGTTAAGTTCAATCTTTACGGCAACAAAGGCGAAAGCGATTTTTCTTCTGCTGCAAATATTGATTATAAGGGTTCATTACCTTCCGATGAGATTGTTTACGGTCTGGAAGGAGATTACGGCCTTGTGTGGGACGGTGATTCGGTTGAGACATGTTCCGGCAAAAACGGAGAGTATCTCAGATTTAACAATCCTCATAAACTTTCCCTTTATATCGCTTCGGGTAAGCCTGTTATAACCTGGTCTCAGTCTGCGGTAGCTGATTTTGTAAAATCAAACGGTATCGGAATTTGTGTTGATTCACTCAAAGACCTTGAATATTTGGACCTTTCCGGTTTGTATGAAGGTTTTTGTTCAAATATTTCAGATATCAAAGAAAAGATTTCACGCGGTTATTACTTGAGCACAGCAATAGACAAATGCCTTAATTTCTGATGATTTATCGGAGTCCTGTCAATGATTTTACTTTTTGAATTGCTCTGTACGGCAATGATTCTGTTTGACTATATTGTTCATCGCAGGATAATTACGACTATTTCCGTTATTTCGGTTCCTTATATGTTTATCCTTCCGGTCAACAACCTTTTTGCCGTAAAATATGGGTTTTATCCCATCAATAACGAAGTCATTCTGATGCTTATGCTGGGCTTATTCTGCATATTCACCGGAAGTTTTATTGCCGATCTGATTTTTTCATCAGGTAAGAGTTACGGAGTAAAAGATTCTGAGGATTGTGTAAAAAAACTTGACCATTTCAGGATGCGATCCATGCGTAATTTTGCCATCATTATTGAAGGCTTTTGTATGCTGAGACTGCTTATGTTTATTGCGTCTTACGGTTTTTCCGCTCTCTCCGATGACGAAACCGAAAACCTTGTCAGCGGAATTTTCGGCCATCTTTATCTGCTGGTTTATGTTTTGCTTCCCTTTATGCTTCTTTATTGGCTGAAACACAAAAAGGAAATTCTGTATCTTTTTGTGTTTGTTTTCGGCGTCGGTTTCGGTTTTCTCTCGTTTACAAAGTATCATTCAATAGGTCTTATAATTATGACCTATATTTTTGTGTCTATTGAAGACAAAAAATATATAAAGAAAGGCGCTTTTTGTATTGTCGCGGCCGCAGTTTTACTTTTTGTAAGCAACTACATAATAGGATTCCTTTTCAAGGGCAATCTTGCCAATATTAACAAGGATTTCTATATTTTGCATTTGTGGAAATATATCGGCGGTTCAGTTGTTCATGACAATAATCTTTTTACATCGGGTCTGAATGTCGGAGTCGGTTTTATTCAAAAAATACTGTATTGTATAATGCCTTTACCGAATATGTTCCTCAAACCGCTGTTCGGATATGAATATGTTCCTCCGCTTGACTTTCCTATGGAAGCGGTTGCTTCCAATTCCGAAGAAAGCAATGTTATTGATTTTATAGGTTATATGTTCCCTTCAAAGGGTGATGTTTTTGATATTGTTGTATTTGCCGTTATAATGATATGTATCGGAATTATATTTTCTGCGGTATATAATTGTTCTCTTAAAAAGAAACAATCGTTTGCAATTACTCTCTGCACTTTTATGGCCTTTTTCGAGTTCCTGTTCTTTTTCGGTATTTTCGCTTCAAAATCAATGACCTGGGAACTTCTGGTGATAAGTATCATTCTTCCGCGTATATTTGACAGGAGAACAAATTTGAGAATCGGAAAGTATTATTTCGGGGGCAGGTACGATACATACGAAACATCTGCTTGAATTTAGAATAAGAATAAGGTGATTCAGATGAATAAAGTCAGAGTAGGTGTGCTCGGTGCCCGCAGAGGCATGTCAATGATTGAGTATTGCAAGTCTGCTTATAATGCTGAAGTAGTCGCCGTTTGTGATAAAGCGCCTTACGAACTTGATAAGGTGAAAGATTTCTGCCGGGAACAGCCGGTTGAGCTGTTTGATAATTTTGATGAATTTATAAAATGTGATATGGATGCCGTTGTTCTCGCTAATTATGCGCACGAGCACGCTCCATTTGCTGTCAGGGCAATGAACGAAGGAAAACACGTCTTTTCTGAAGTTCTTCCCGTGCAGACAATGAGCCAAGCAGTTGAACTTGTTGAGACCGTAGAAAGGACAGGGATGATTTACGCTTACGGTGAAAACTACTGCTATATGGCAGCTCCCAGAGAGATGAAAAAGCTTTATTCTCAGGGAATTATCGGAAATTTTGAATACGGTGAAGGAGAGTACCTGCATAACTGTGAACCTATATGGCACGAGATTACATATGGCGAAAAGGATCATTGGCGTAATAATATGTATTCTACTTTCTATTGTACCCATTCATTAGGACCGATTATTCATATAACCGGTTTAAGACCTGTTGCTGTTACGGGCTTTGAGAGTTTTAATAATCAAAGAAGAATGAACGGCGGTTCAAGAGCTGCTCAGTTCGGCATTGAGATGGTAACGCTTGAGAACGGAGCTTTAATCAAAAGCATACACGGAGGATTATACAAAGGAAATATTTCTTATGTTCTTTACGGCTCAAAAGGCCGTATGGAATCCGCCAGGCATGATTCCGGTCAGGGTGATCAAAACAGAATATATATAAATGTTGATGATTTTGAGGGACAGTATAAAGAAGAAAAAATTGTTACATATCTGCCTGATGAAAGAGAAAACAACAGTTTAGCTTCGGATTTCGGTCACGGAGGCTCAGATTTTTATTCAATGTATTATTTTATCGAAAAAATTCTCGGAAATGAATCTGCAGATATAATTGATGTTTATGAAGCTCTGGATATGTGCCTGCCGGGAATGTTTGCTTTCCGTTCTGTTTTAAACGAAGGAAAGCAAATGAAAATCCCCAATCTCAGAGATAAGAATGAGCGCGAAAAATGGAGAAACGATACTGCGTGTACCGATCCGTCTGTTGCCGGTGATATGCTTCTTCCCACAAGAAGAGGAGGAACGCCTGATATACCGGATGAAATATATGATAATATGAAAAAGAAATGGGATAGATTCCTATCAGAAAGAAAATAAACTATAGAAAAGGGCTTGAAAGAATGTTCTTTCAAGCCCGTATTTTTTTGATTATGCATTTTTTTCGTTGTCTGCCCTTATCTTTTTGTTAATATCATTAATTCCTCTGTGCCTGTATGGGAAAGCTTTTAAAATGAAATACATAATTAATCCGCCTACAAAGTTCATTACAATATCACACATCGTATCCATAATCGGAAATCTTTGTATGAAAAGTTCAATATCATCAAATTTAAACATACAGAAGATATTTTCGACTTTCCCGCCGGCTTCTCTGATAGCGTTATCTATATTCCAGTGTTGAGCATCTCCGCCGAAAAACTGATCATAGATGAATTCGAATAATTCCCATCCGCTGGCTAAAACAAATCCCATACCGAGGCTGTTAAGCGCAGCAATCTGAGGCGGACATTCCTTTTTGTATTTGAGCTGCATAGCACAGGTTAACTCATAACCGATATAAACGCCTTCGGCAGTTCCGGTAGCATGAAGTATTTTGTCATACATAGGCAAAGCATAATAAAGATTCAAATAAGCTCCGCCGAAAGATCCAAGTAAAAAGCCGAGGGCGGTAATATTTTGAAATCTCGGGCTGAATTTTCTTAAAATGCTTTTTTGGGGGAAAAACTGAATAATCTCATAGGCAAACATACCGACAAGATTGGCTGCTATCTGAATCGGCGGATTACTTCCGCTGTAATCTTTGCCGTTGATGATTGTGTCAATCAGGGCGTAGATCATCAGTCCTCTTAAAATCCACCAGTATATCAATTCGCTTTTTTTGACATTTGTAAAAATCCTTTTAAAGTAATCGGTAAAGTATTGTTTCATCAGCATCGCTCCTTTGAACCGCATTATATCATTTATCCTGATAAATTACAACCTAAAAGTTAATAAACGAGTTACATTTTACTCTTAAATTAGACTTAATTATATTATAGAATAAAGCCGTATTTTCGAAAGGGGAAATAAAAAATGAGCAATAATTTGAGCGTTGTTACCGGAGCAAACGGTTATCTCGGTCATACGCTTGTAGATGAACTTCACAAGAAGGGAGACAGGATTCGCCTTTCTCTTCACAGAGACAGTGATATATTTGATAAGTATGGATGCGAAAAGGTAATAGGGAATGTTTGTGATTCGGACCATCTTATGGAAGCGTTTAAGGGTGCGGATACCGTATATCATGTTGCGGGAGTTGTTGACATTACCGGCAAAAAAGATAAGCTTGTTATGGATGTCAATTACGGCGGAACCAAAAGCGTGGTTGAAGCCTGCAAAAAATGCGGAGTCAAAAACCTGGTTTATGTTTCTTCTGTTGACTGTATTCCTGCAGATAACGGCAATTCGGTAATTACTGAATTATCACATTTTGACGCGGATAAACTTAATGATGCATATGGTAAATCAAAAGCCCTTGCCACTCAGTATGTAATTGACTCAAGTGACGAAAACCTTAAATGCGTTGCCGTTCATCCAAGCTGCTGCATCGGTCCAAATGATATATTCGGAAAAAACAGCGTCTGTACGATGATTGAGCTTTATGACGAAGGACTTTTTCGCGTAACCTTGAATTTCGGCGCCTATAATTTTGTTGACGTAAGAGATGTAGCAAAAGGTATGATTGCGGCTGCAGAGAATGGAAGAGGCGGTGAGTGTTATTTTCTGACCGGAGAAAGGCTGACAGTTGATCAGTTCATTAAAACACTTGCAAAAATAAATAACAAAAAACCGCCGAGGATTGCAATGGGCAAAAAGACTCTTTTAAAACTTTGCCCTGTAATCAGTCTGTATTTTAAAATAATGAAGTGGCCTCCCGTGATTACTGAGTTTTCAATAAATAAACTCTGTGAAAATTGCAATTTTTCCTACGAAAAAGCAAAAAAAGAACTCGGTTATTCTCCGATGAGCGCAGAAGAATCTTTACGTGATACTGTTAACTGGTTGAAAAATAAACAGTCTGAATCTATAAAACAATAAAAAAATTGACATATTATAATTATTATGTTAAAATAAATCCGAATATAGCAATTCAGGAGGACAGAGATTATGAAAAAAAGTATTATATCAATTACTCTTGCCTTATTAATGATTTTAAGTACTTGTATCGTAGGCTTTGCCGCAACGGCTGTGCCTGAAGGTGATAATAACGGTACTAAGGATCATGCCACAGCAGTTAAACTTTCCGATACTTTTGCCGGAAAGCTTGACGCTTCTGACGATGTTGACTATTTCCTTCTTGAAGCAGAAGAAGACGTAATAGCAAGCGTTGTGGTTAATCATTCAGCTTTAAGTTCCAACGCATCTATTTATAAAGTTACAGTTACAGACACAAACGATAAGACAGAAATCGTTGTTGACGTTAAGGGAACTGCAAGTGAAACCGTTTCTCCGGAGTTCAATATCTCAAAGGGAAATCATTATGTTAAAATTGAGAGAGGTCAGAACTGGTTTGATACCGAATATCAGATTAAACTTGATGTTACAAGACTGACTGATGTTACTACGGAAACCGAGAATAACAACGATGCATCATCGGCTGATTCAATTTCAATCGGTGCGGTTGACGGTAAGAGCAAAAAGGCTGTAAGCCCTGTTGTTTTCGGCGCAATCAGTGCTGATGATATTGATTATTACTGCTTTACTGCTCCCAAGGGATACTTTTATGTTACCATAAAAAACAGCACAAAAGTTAAAGGCAACTATAAGGTCAAATCTTACAGTATTGCCGGTGTTGATTCTGCCAAGAGTATTGTTGGTGAGGTAGATCTTTTAGCTACAAATCAGTCCGGGTCCGTTGAACTTCCCGAAGTAGGTGTTGACGCAGGTAATGTATATTTCAGCGTTGAAGGCATTAACGGAAGCGTTGGCGGATATACCGTTCAGGTTACCGCATACGAAGATGAAGAGAATGAAAGCGAATATAACAATACAGTTTCCACAGCAGATACACTTGGGCTCGGGAAAAGAATTTTCGGTAGCACTTCTCTTAAAGATGATGTAGACTACTACAAGATAGTTACCGAAAAAGAAACCAATAAATATGAACTGATTGTTGAACCGACCGAAAGCGCAAAGTCAACTGCGGTTTCCTGGAAAGTTGCAATTCTTAAAGCTGACGGAGTTACTTCTGTTGACGAATTTACCGTTACAAATACAACCGGCAGCACTTTCAAACTTTACGGTCAGGATCCCGGTACTTATTATGTAAGAGTTTCCGCGGGCAACGATTACGGAACTAAGTCTTATGTTATAAAGACTGTTGAAAATAAAGATGTTGATCCTTCAAAAAATGGCCAGAGTTTTTGGGACCAGATAAGAAGCCTTCCCTGGAAGGAATGGTGGAAGAGCAACAACTTTACCGAACTTATGAAGAATGTTAACCCCGAAACCTTCCTTTCTCTGTTTAAGACATTCTTCGTTCCTATTTTCAATATGATAATGAATGCCGCCAAGAGCGCAAATTGATTATCTGAATATACTGCTCATTTTAAGTCATTTATTTACTTATCCGGTCTCAGGCTTTTCGGTATTTATGACTGACCGGTGTTACTGAAATTTTTAATCGGCCATCGGGTTTTCCCGGTGGCTTTTTTTGAGGGAATGCTATGAACGACAGAAGTTTTAATCCTATTTTAAGATTTACCGTTTTAAGCGATGTTCATTACAAGGATGAGCATTCGGTAGAAAGAGAAAGAATGGAATCCGCAATAAAAACTTCATATAATCTTTGTAAAAATGAGAGTTATAAAAATATGGACGCTATATATATTGTCGGTGACTATTCGGATCGCGGAACTGAAAAACAGATGACCGCATTTAAAGAAACTCTTGACAGTTTTGTAAAACCCGGAACAACAGTTAATGTCTCTGTTGCCTCCCACGAATTTTTCTCCGAAGGGGAGGAGGCTGCTCTTGAAAAACTCAGAAGGATTTTTAAACAGGAACCCGACACACACCGTATTATAAACGGTTTTCACTTTATTTCTGTCAGTTGTACCGAAGGTTGTCATTTTAGAGAGCCTCAAAGAGATTTCGCAGAAAAAGCCCTTAAAGAAGCTGCAGCCGATAATCCCCGCAAACCGATTTTTTTCTTTCAGCATCCTCATATCGAGGATACGGTTTACGGCAGTATTGCCTGGGGAGAGGATGAACTTAACGACATACTTTGCAATTATCCTCAAATTATAGATTTTTCGGGCCATTCTCACGCACCGATCAATGATCCGCGTTCCATTCATCAAAAGCATTTTACCTGCCTCGGAACGGGTACGCTGAGCTATTTTGAGGGTGATGAATTTGATAAGTATTACGGCACTTGTTTTCCTGACTGCCATAAGGCGGCCCAGATGCTTGTAGTCGAGGCCGATATAAACGGGAGAGTCAGAATCTATCCCTACGATCTTATAACGGAGAATTTCTTTCCATATGTTTGGAAGATAGATGAGCCGTGGAATATTGACTCTTTTATCTATACAGACGAAAGATATAAAACGAACGAAAAACCTTATTTTGATGATGGTTCTTTTATCAATATCGATAAGACACACGACGGTAAAATCAAGGTTGTTTTTTCACAGGCCAAAACCGATAATGATTACGTCAAGGGCTATAACGTCTATATTAAAGATGTGAACGGACTTGTTGCAGCAAACAAAAATATCTGGAGCGATTATTATTTCTATGAAATGCCCGAAACACTTTCGGTCGAATTTGAAGGTCTTAAAAGCGGAGAATATCACGCCGAAGTCAGAGCTGAATCTTTTTGGAAGACAGTGTCAAAAAATAATCTAGTAAGTGATAAAATTATTATATAATTTCACTTGAAAAAGAAAATGTTTTCGGTTACAATATATTGAAATGTAGTTTATGGAGCTGAAGTCCTATGAGTTTGAAAGTAGATTTCAATTATATTGACAAATTTATCAGTGAAAGTGAACTTCTCTCAGTTGATAATGAAGTTGCCGGTGCACATAATAAACTTCACGGCAGAACAGGAGAAGGATCCGATTATCTTGGCTGGCTTGATTTGCCGGTTGAATATGATAAAAATGAGTTTGAACTGATAAAAAAATGCGCCGAAAAAATCAAAAATGATTCCGATGTACTTATTGTTCTCGGTATCGGCGGTTCATATCTCGGTGCAAGAGCCGCTATTGAATTTGTTAAATCGTCAAATTATAACCTTTTGAGCAAGGATACTCCGAATATTTATTTCGGCGGAAACACTTTGAGTTCATCTGCCATTACCGAGCTGATTTCTCTTATTGATGGAAAAGACTTTTCAATAAATGTTATTTCCAAGTCCGGTACAACAACCGAGACCGCCGTTGCATTCAAGATTTTCAAAGAAATTGCTGAAAAAAAATACGGAAAAGAGAAAGCCGCAGAGAGGATATATGTTACTACCGACAGAAATAAAGGCGCTCTCAAAGGTCTTGCCGATTTAAACGGATATACCGAATTTGTTATTCCGGATGATGTCGGCGGCAGGTTTTCCGTTCTGACAGCGGTCGGTTTGCTTCCGATTGCCGTGGCCGGTATTGACATCGACCTTCTTATGAAGGGAGCTGCTGATGCGAGAACAGATTTTTCAAATCCCGTTCTTTCACAAAATGATTGCTATAAATATGCCGCAATAAGGAATCTCCTGTATCGCAGCGGAAAAACTATGGAATTAATGATTACCTATGAGCCTTCTCTCACTCTTTGGAATGAATGGCTCAAACAGCTTTTCGGTGAAAGTGAGGGGAAAGACGGTAAAGGATTGTTCCCCGCATCTGCTGTTTTTTCTACAGATCTTCATTCGCTTGGCCAGTATATCCAGCAGGGCGAGAGGCTGATGTTTGAAACGGTTGTCTGGGTTAAAGAGCCTAAAAGTGATTTTGTTATAAATGAAGAAGATAATAACGCAGACGGGCTTAATTTTCTTTCAGGTAAAACCCTTCATTACATTAACAGCTGTGCTTTCAAAGGCACTCTTCTTGCTCATACCGACGGAGATGTGCCGAATATTATCATTGAGATAGATAAGCAGGATGAGTACAACCTCGGATATCTCATTTACTTCTTTGAACTCGCATGCGGAATCAGTGGATATATGCTTGATGTTAATCCGTTCAATCAGCCCGGTGTTGAGGCGTATAAGAAGAATATGTTTGCTCTTCTGGGCAAACCCGGATTTGAAAAAGAAAAAAACGAACTTGAAAAGAGATTATAATATTTCTGGAGGATATTTGAAATGGTTAATTTAATTATCGGCAATAAGGGTTCCGGTAAAACTAAGAGACTCATCGACCTTGTTAATCAAGCGGTTGAGAACTCGAATGGTAATGTTGTTTGCGTTGAGAAAGAAAGACTTCTTACCTACGCGGTTAATTATCAGGCGAGACTTGTGGAGACGGATCATTATAATGTTTCCGGTTATGATGCGTTTTACGGATTTTTAAGCGGAATTGTTGCCGGAGATCATGATATTACCGATGTTTTGGTTGATGCCACACTTAAAATCGGAGGCAGAGATTACGACGCTCTTTGTATATTCCTGAAAAAAGTCAGCGAGCTCAGCAATATTGCAGATCAGGATTTTACGTTTACAATTTCTGCTGATGAATCTGATTTGCCGTCTGAAATCTTTGATTTTTGTAAAAAAATCTGACTAATGCCAAAAATATTGTTGACAAAGACGCTTTATAAATATATAATATCTTGCGTATGATTTCAGGCGATAATCTATATTTCACGTAATGTTCGGAGTATGTTATATGATTATCGATCTTGAGCCTGTTTTTAACAATGTCGGTTCAGTCCGTGACATTTCTTACGAGCTTGATTTGTCCGGTGAAAGTTTTGAAGGTATGAAGCCTTTCAGTTCTCCCG
The DNA here is from genome assembly GCA_024692685.1 of Clostridia bacterium. Lineage (GTDB taxonomy): Bacteria > Bacillota > Clostridia > Oscillospirales > Acutalibacteraceae > CAG-177. Next base: position 3,660 of record JAILMJ010000025.1, on the reverse strand, counting down.
TAAAGGTTAATGCTGTTATTTCAAACAGAGCCGGAATTGTTGAAATAAACGGTGAAGCGGATATGGTTATCAATACTGTCTGTGACAGATGTGCCAAGCCGCTTGATTATGAACATAATACTGTAATCAGTCACACTCTTGTTGCTGATCTTAACAATAAAGATAACGATGAGTTGTATCTGGTTAAAGATTATAAGCTTGATGTTGACGGGCTTGTTTCCGAAGATATTTTTCTTGATTTTCCCGTTAAGTTCCTTTGCTCTGATGATTGCAAAGGCCTTTGCCCAAAATGCGGCAAAGATTTGAATTATGAAACATGCAGTTGTAAGAAGGATATAGACCCCCGTTGGGCTGTTCTGGAGCAGCTGCTTGACAAATGATTGATATTAAGCCAATTTAAGGAGGTGCTTTCGGTTGGCAGTACCTAAGAGAAGAGTTTCCAAGGCGAGAAGAGATAAGAGACGTTCCAATGTATGGAAAATGAATGCCCCTCAGCTTGAGAAATGCTCAAATTGCGGAGCATATAAGAGGTCTCACAGACTCTGCCCTGAATGCGGTTACTATAACGGCAAGCAGGTCGTAGTTACGGAAGAGTAATAATCGGCAGGGGTCTCCCTGCCTTTTATTCTTTAATTTAAAATCAAACGCTTTGATCGGGAGAGTAGATTGCGTGAATGCGGAAAAGAGAGTATCCGTCGTCGGCTGAAAGCGGATTACGCGGTTCTGCAGTCGAAATTCACCCGTTAGCGGCAGCAGTGAAACGATGCTATAGATTTTCTTCATAGTAGCTGCTGACGTCAGTTACGTTATAACTTCGAGTGCCCGGATTTTTCCGGGAATAAGGGTGGTACCGCGATTTTTTCGTCCCTCATTGTTTTGCAATGAGGGATTTTATTTATGAAAGGATTGATTTTATGTTTGAAAAAGCAGAAGAACTGAAAAAGCTGTTCAGCGAAAGGATTAAAGAACTTAATGAAGCATCCGAAGCTGAAAAACTGAGAATTGAATTTTTAGGGAAAAAGGGTTTTGTTTCGGGTTTAATGCAGGAATTGAGAAATGTTCCCAATGAGGATAAAAAAGAAGCGGGACAGAAAATAAATGAAATCAAGCAGTATATAGAGAATTCTCTTGCCGAAAAAATGAATGACCTCAAAGCTTTTGAGGAGCAAAGACAGATTGATTTAGCCGAAAGTTATGATGAAACTATGCCTGTAATGACAGACCTCGGTTCTTATCATCCCATTACTCTTGTTCGCAGAGAAGTTGAAAATATCTTTTTAAGCATGGGGTTTACTGTAGAAGATTATTCCGAGATTACTGATGATTACAATTGCTTTGAAGCTTTGAATATACCTAAATTTCATCCTGCACGAGACATGCAGGATACATACTATCTGAGTTCAAATCAGCTCCTTAAAACCCATACTTCTGCCGCTCAGAATACTATCCTGAGAAAATACAAAAATTCTCTTGAAAACGGCAATCCCATTCGTGCTATATTCCCCGGAAGATGCTTCAGAAACGAAAAAATCGATCCTTCTCATGAGAATACATTCTTTCAAATGGAAGGCATAATGGTTGATAAGAACATTTCAATTTCAAATCTTATTTATTTTATGAAGACTATGCTTTCAGAAGTGTTTCAGAAGGATGTTACTGTCAGACTGAGACCGGGATTTTTCCCTTTCGTTGAGCCGGGATTTGAGCTTGATATTCAGTGCCTTATCTGTTCCGGAGAAGGCTGCCCTTCCTGTAAAAACAGCGGATGGCTTGAGCTTTGTCCGTGCGGAATGATTCATCCTAATGTACTTTCGGCCGCAGGTATCAATTCCGATGAATATATCGGTTTTGCTTTCGGACTCGGATTGACAAGACTGGCAATGATGAAATATGGTGTTAAAGATATTCGTCTTTTCAATTCAGGAAATATCAAGTCGCTTTCTCAGTTTACCGATAAATCATTTACAAGACCCGAATAATTAATCAAGGAGGCAGAATAATGTTTGTATCAACAAATTGGATTAAAGATTATGTTGACCTTGAAGGTCTTGATATTTATGAATTAATTAATTCTTTCACTCTTGCCACAGCCGAGGTTGAGGAAATATATGACAAGGGTAAGAATATAGAGAATGTTGTTGTCGGTAAAATTCTTACTGTTGAAAATCATCCTGACTCGAAGAAGCTTCATCTGCTGACGGTTGATATCGGCAGAAAGGTTCTGAATATAGTATGCGGTGCTCCTAATGTCAGGGAAGGTATGAGAGTTGCCGTTGCTGTTGCACCCGGCAGAGTTCCTGACGGAGAAATAAAAATAGCTCAGGTTGCCGGTTATACATCTGAGGGTATGTGCTGCTCGGCAAAAGAGCTCGGCATAAGCGATGATCACAGCGGTATAATGGAAATTAAGGAAAACGCAGAGCTCGGCACGGATATCAAAAAGGTTTACCCAATTGAAGATATTGTGTTTGAGGTTGACAATAAATCCCTTACAAACAGACCCGATCTATGGGGTCATTACGGAATTGCCAGAGAATTTGCTGCTCTTACCGGAAGAAAACTCAAGCCTCTTAAGTTAGGGGACCTTTCTTATGACGGAGATTATTCGGTACCGGTTTCTGTCGGCAGGGAAGATCTTGTTTACAGATATACAGCGATTAAAATGGATAATATCACTGTTAATGAAAGCCCGATGTGGATGCAGATAAGGCTTTATTATTGTGGAAACAGAGGTATAAATCTGCTTGCCGATGTCACGAATTACATTATGCTTGAAATCGGTCAGCCTACACATGCCTTTAACGCTAGTAAAATTGACGAAATAGTTGTAAACACGCCTGGGGAAAAGATTAACTTCACCACTCTTGACGGTATTGAAAGAGTTATAGATGAAGATACTCTTATGATATACAATAAACAGACTCCGGTTGCCATTGCCGGCATAATGGGTGGACTTGACAGCGAAATCGTTGAAGACACCGGTTCAGTAGTACTTGAAAGCGCAAATTTTGACGGCATCAGTGTCAGGAAATCTTCCTCCCGTCTCGGACACAGAACCGATTCAAGTATGAGATTTGAAAAGACACTTGATCCCGAGCTTACAATGGTTGCAGTAGGCAGATTTGTTTCAATCGTAAAAGAGTGTGACCCGGGTGCCTCTGTTGCGTCTAAGGTTACCGATTTATACCTGAGAAAATATCCCGTTATAACTTTAAGCTTCGATAAGAAGTATGTTGACAGATATACCGGTATTGATATCAGTGATGAGAGAATTTACAATACGCTCACTTCTCTCGGTTTTGATGTTGCTTTTGAAAATGAGGTATACACCGTAACAGTACCGAGTTGGAGAGCTACCAAGGATGTAACTATAAAGGCTGATATAATTGAAGAAATAACCAGAATATACGGCTATGATAATTTCCTTATTTCAACAACAAAGAGCCCCCTCAAACCCGTTCCTGTTGATTATGGCAAGTCCGAAGATGAGGAAATAAAGGATATTCTTGTCAAGAGATATAAACTTCACGAAGTTAACTCTTATATTTGGTGCGACGGAAAGAAATTCAAAAAACTCGGTTATGATATCGAAGATAACGTCAAAGTTTTGAATATTGAAAATTCCGATAACGGTGTTCTCAGAAATTCAATGATGCCGAC
>JAILMJ010000098.1 GCA_024692685.1 Clostridia bacterium | reverse complement strand
CGCTAAGCTGTCAAAATAACTACTTTGTCATAATTCGAAACAAAGAATTTTTCCCTTCTCCTTTTAAATAGGGATTTCCGAAAAACCGCCTATTTTATATTGGACATTTTGCGACATTTTACAATTCTCTCCTTTCATTTTCTTCGGTAAACTTACAAATCAGATGAGCTTATTCGCATTGATAATCATCACAGCGAGAAATATACCCAGTGCTGTCTATGTGAAGGGCACAGGGGCAGGGGGCGAAGGGAACTCCCCGACTTCAAGAGACGATCAGAGACAGGAGATTGAGATCCTAAACTCCGCCCGGAAAATAAAAAACTCCGAAAAATTCCGTCAAAAGTCCGTCAAACAGCATTCTTCAGAGATTGCGAGAAAAAAAGAAAGAGCCTCAAGACACTTATGTCTCAAGGCTTCTCCTTTGGTTGCGGAGGCAGGATTTGAACCGCGTCGTCGCAAGCTCCGTATTACTCGCGCCCGTGCCTTGTGATCCTTTGTTTGCACGAGCTCTCATTCACTGCGCTGCTCCTCCTTTCCCCCAAAAGTCTTTTGGACTTTTCTGGGGCCCTTTTTTTGAGGTCGCAGGTTCTGCACCTGCATAAAAAAGGAAAGCACCCACCTTAGGAAAAGCGGTCTTCAGATTAGAAGTTGAAGAATTTGACGACTATAAAGAAGGCAACGACTCAAGACGAGCATATAAGTTAGCAAATATAAAAGAAATATCGGCTTCGAGCAACGGCTTACATCCCGGAAACAAGCCGGGTCCGTATCTCTCTGCCAATATTTCTATTAAAAATGTATCTCAATTATATGATTTTGTCAAGAAAAACGACAGTAGTCAATCATTGTATACGGCAAATCTTTACCTTCTAAAACAAGCGCCTCGTTTCCTGTCCAATAAGGTCTTTTATATGCCATATATATTCCTCCATTCAGATTAATAGTATATTATTTGAGTCTCAATACCCATTTTCTCAGCAGTTTCAACGGTATGCTTTGTTCCTCTGCTTTGACCGTTCCAGAAGGCAATGACAAGTTTTTCGTCAGCTTCCGAAATATACTCCAGCATTTGTCTGTTTCTTATCGGCCCGGCTGCTTTCTGATATTTGCTCCACTCCGGAGGGAATACTTTTATTTCAATACCATGTTCTTCGGCATATTTCTCCGCGAGCGTATCGGCGCCTTTGGCGTGGCCGGAAACAAGCACGGTATTTTCTTTATCAATCATTTCATCCAATGTTTTGTTGAACAGTTCTTCATCCGAAAAACTCACGCCACCGCAAATAAGAACTCTTTTCATACGAACGCCTCCCAATTTTTTCTATGTGTATATGATAGCATTATACTTAAGACAAATTCGGGACAGGTAATGCCGAAGCAAATTTTCTGTTATTTATGATGTTATGAGTATCACACACATATTGCATAGTTTAAAACATATCTTCCCAAGAAATATCTTTTTTGTAATCTGTCAATTTTAATGATGTGCCGATTTTTTCCTCGGCGTTTTCAAATACTTATGATATTTCTCGGCATATTTGCTTATTACATCGCTGTGTGAACCTTCAAACCAGAAGTCGTACATTGATTTCAAAAATTCCTCCGTCAGAGGATATCCTGCACTTTCCGGAATAACAGAATCAATACTGCAGTGAGGACAAATAGCAGTAACTTCATCGCCGTTTTTTCTTTCACAACACCATTCGGTTATTTCAGAAGGATTATATACTTTAAGACAGTAAAAGCAGCCGCATTTGTTGTTTCTTTCAAGCACCTTTCTGTTATACGTACTTTCTTCGTGCGCATACATCAATTCGAAATACTTATCCTGAAGAATATCAAGACATTTTGTAAAGAACCCGTGTCCGTGCTCTCCACCGAAAGGACCCAGTCCGTCGTTTTTGGTGTAATCTCTGTAAGCAGAAAATATATAACTGCCAACAATCTGGTAAGTTGATTTTTTTAGATTCTCAAGAACTCTATTGCGATTCCCAACATGATTATCATATAAAGTCACATAACTCTTAAAATAATCAATTTTGATATGTAAGGCTTCCATTATATCTTTGAAACCCATATCAAACCATTTATCGATATCTTTTTCATCTCTGAATACATCAAGTAAATAAATATCGTTATAAATCATCATTTTGTCCTCAATTAAATTGTTGGAATAATAATCTTTTATTCGATTAAGGCACGATGCCGAAATAAAACGGCACCGCACCTGCAAAAAGCCCGGCGGGTGTGCCTGTTCCCGCATTTCTTCTGACCTTAATTATGGTTTTTTCCCTAATTACAGGTGCGTTGAAGCACATTCTCAACCTCGGGCTTTGTTGTCGGATTGTTATTTTTTAATATTTTAAAAAATTAAATATTTATGGATCTGCAGTCATTTAATATATAATTATCGATAACGTCGCCTGTGCTACAGGCTTTATCTGTTACTCGTTTTTTGCCGGATACCGGTTTTCAAAATCTGTCAAAAGTGTAAGAAGCCTCTCATCCAGGAATGACAGAGCTTGTTCTCTTATGCTCACAGGGACACCGTAGTATGCTTCAGCTACCGAACCGGTAATCGCGGCAAGTGTGTCACTGTCTCCGCCGACAGAGATAGCATTTCTTATGGCGTCTTCAAATCCGGTTGATTCAAAAAATGCCTCCAGTGCTTGCGGCACAGTGTCCTGACAGGTTTCATTGAAACTATATGTTTCGCGAATGCCGTCAAGAGTAAATGCCAAAGGATAATAGTTGTTTGTAATGCAGTCATATATCTCCGTCAGGCTTTTACCGGTTCGAGCAAGGAACACCGCCACAGCAACAGCTTCCGCTCCTTTGAGACCCTCCGGATGATTGTGCGTTACTTCGGAAACGGCTCTTGAAAGCTGTATAACTTCATCAAGATTGCGTGCGACATATCCACATCCACTTACTCTCATCGCCGCGCCATTACCATAACTGTTATATGGCTTCGGCGTGTCAGAAAACATCCAATGCAGGAAAGAACCGCCGTAACCGCAATCGGGATAATGACGCCCAATGTTTTGCATAGAACTTACAACCTGCTCACTCAAGTTATCATTATCCCGGCTGTATTTCATAAGAGCATCACAAACGGCCAAGGACATTACGGAATCATCCGTAAAGAAGCATTTTTGCGTAAACAAATCAAAATCTTTAGATTTATGGTTATTCCATTCAAATCGTGACCCGACAATATCGCCGATTATTGCACCAATCATATGATATCTCCTTTCACTTATCGTAATCCTTTTCAGTATTGTTTTTATTGACGTTTCGATTGTATATTACCATTATTATTACAGCAAATGGTCGTTTTTGAAGCGACATTTTACGGTGGTTTATTCAGCTATATACTTTTTGAGATTTTTCTCAAGTTCTTTTATCTGCCCCTTGATTTGTTTTGTTTCCGCATCAAGCTCATTCATTTTCGAGATATGCTGCATTATTTCGTCATCCATTTTCAAGACGCCTGATTTGAATGAAACCGGAACAGCAAACTTCTTTTCTGCGCCGTCGAATTCAGCGGTAAATGTGGTTCCACTTTGTGAAGTGATAATTCCGGTGCCGAACGCTTTACTCTCAACCGACAGACCCTCAAGAGGAATTTCGTCATACTGCGCTCTTTCGTTAAGCAGTTCTCCGAGCTTCTGCTCGCACTCTGCAATGTTATCTTTTATTTCATTTATCTGCTCAAGGAATTTCTTTTGCTTTGCGGGCAGTTTTACTATATTTATACCCTTGTAAAGATTATATGTGACAGCGCAATAGATGATATCGAAAGCAAGAATGTGCAGACTTTCATCAGCATACATACTTCCGTTGCTTTCTTTAATCATATCGTCGTGTGCTTTAATCAATTCTGGTCTTTCCTTGATTTGATATACAAGCCAGTCGCACATTTTGTAATATTTCACAAGACTGAAATCATGACCCTGACCGAAATCCGGATATTGTACGCAATACATAAATTCTCTTGACTGAGTTGATTTATAGAAATAATTGTTGTCGGGATCTTTCATGTTCAGATAGCAG
>JAILMJ010000082.1 GCA_024692685.1 Clostridia bacterium | reverse complement strand
AATACTGATATGAGGTTTATACTATGGCCTTCACTGTTGTTCATTGTATTAACATTTGCAGTTTGTTCATTCAATTTGTACAGACAAATAAAAAAACAGATGAAACATTCGGTTGTTGAAAACATAAGGGAGCTGTAATATAAATGAAAGCAACTTTTAAAGCACTGTTATGTTACGCCATAATCGTTATCATTTCATTTCAGGCGTTTGCGGAAACTGACAGCGAATTTTCAGATTCAACGCCAAGACTCATGGTTACAGATTATAAAGTGATTGGCATTGTGTACCCGGGTTCTGCGTTTTCTTTGGAACTTGAAATAACAAACAAAAGCAGCGAAAAAAATGTAAAAAATATAAAAATTACATATGCTTCTATTGATGATGGGATAATATCGGCAGAGGTTGATTCCTCTTATATAGAGGCAATTCCCGGAAACACATCTGTAACAACAATAAAACGGTTTAGGGTTAAAGATAATTATCCCGGTGGTTATTCGGGAATTTCTGTTAGCATAAGTTATGAGGATGATAATGATATTCAGTATTCATCTTCAGACACTTTGACTGTTTATGTGCCAAAAAAAATAGAAAGCACTGAAAATTCTAATAAAAAACCTATTCTCATGCTTTCCGATTACAGTATTGAAGGTGAAGCTGTACAGGGTGGCAGGATCATTTTAAACCTAATTCTCGAAAATAAATCTTCAAACGAATCTGTTAAAAATATCAAAGTAAGATTAACAGATGAATCAGGTGCGTTTTCTCCTGAAAAAGCTTTGTCAGTTTTTATCGACATAATACCTGTTAATAGTTCGTATACTTGGTCTGTACCGCTCAAAATTGACATGAAACACGGTGGAAGATGCTTATTGACTGTCAGTAGTGAGTATGAAAACAGCGCAGGTGAACAATTCACATCCTCGGATACAGCGGTAATAGTTCTTCCCGAAACAGATTCAAACAAAGCTGAAACAACAGTAAATTCGTCTGAACCAAAACTTATGGTCACAAATTATAGGGTTGAAGACGGATTTGTTTTACCGGACGAATCAAAAGCATTAACAATAACGGTCAAAAATACACACAATCATAAACAAATATCGAACATTAAATTTTCTATTGTGGACGAAACCGGAGAAATAAAACCCGATGGAACGGGGACGCTATATGTTCCTGTTATAAATCCCGGAAACAGTTTTTCTTGGAAAACAACTGTAAAAGCTTCTCATACAGCAAAAGTAGGAGAACATGCAATTACCTTCTCTGCAACCTATGAGGATCAAAACAAAACAACTTATTCGTCTTCAGATATAATCCGACTTGATGTGAAACAGAGTGCAGATCTGAGTTACAGCGGCGCCGTATTGCCGGTTAAAGTTATACAGGGAGAAAGCGCATCAGTGTCGATTAATCTAATGAATACCGGGAAAAGTGTCCTTTCGAATTGTACTGTTTCATTTGAAATTGAGAACCTGCAATCCGGCGGTGATATATTAGTGGGTGATATAAGTCCCGGTGAAACCAAAGTTGCAAGCGGGAACTTAAGAGCCGACTCTGACACCACTGGTAATTCAAAAGGAATAATAACCATTAGTTATGAGGATGAGTATGGTAGCTGTTATTCAATCCCCGTTGATGTATCAACCGTTATTCAAGAAAAAGTCGCAGTTACTGATTTAGAAGAGAAAGATGAATCTAATAAAAACCCCTTTTGGTGGGTGTTTATCCTAGTCGGATTTGTGTTCGGCGGTGGCCTTGCAGCTGGAATAATAATGATGGTTTATTCGGCGAAAAAACGAAAAAAAGATGAAGAAATGCTTTGATAGTTTTATTGTAAGAACAAAATCATTCTCCGTTTCATTTTTGGAGTAAATCGTGATATCATCCAATCGCACAATTGCCGCAATCCCTTAATTTACAAGGGATTGCGGCTATTCTTTTGACTCTGCTGTTGGAAGAGATAATAATCTTCCGTTTAAACAATCAATGCCGATAAATAAATACTTTATTGCCTAACATAAATGGACTCGCAGAAATTCAACGATTGCTTGGATTTGAAACAATGAATTGATTATTGCTTTCCCGATAATTCGTGCTATGATGTAATTACACCGGTGATAAAAATAGGAGGTGCAATTATGCAGCTTGAATTAGGAAAAAGAATACGCGAACTCCGGCGACGTGACG
>JAILMJ010000076.1 GCA_024692685.1 Clostridia bacterium | reverse complement strand
ACTCTGATTGATTTTCCTGCCGTTGAAATAATCGGTAATCATGCGTTCGTGTATTGCGATTCGTTATCGGGAATAAGTCTCCCAAACTGTCGTGAAATCGATGCAGGAGGATTTCAATATTGTTCTTCCATGCGCTGTGCTCATTTGCCTAAAGTAACAACACTCAATGGAAATGTGTTTCAACAAGACGCAATGCTGACAGATATATATCTACCAAGTCTTAAAGAATTTGCAAATACTGCATTGATTTCAGGAGACTTTAGAGAGTGTGGCTTTCCGGAACCGTTGGATTTACCGAAAATAGAATTTACCCAGAAAGGGACTTTTACAACCCTATATTTGAAAAGATTGGAATTTTCACAAGTGCAGGTTATACGTCGACTGAACTTAATAAGTTTAGATGAAACAAATTATCGCGATAAGTCAATTGATGTGATTCTTCCTTCAACACTCAGAGAAATACAGGGTTATTCAGAAGGATCAAACTATACAGTTTACGGAACAAAAGGAACATATGCTGAGCAGTGGGCAAATGAAAATGAATTTGAATTCGTAGAAATAACTCCCGAAACTGCAGTAATAACCGATTTGCCTGAAAGCTTTTATGACTATATGCGATATCTTGAAGTGGATGTGATTGGGTTTAACAGAACATATCAATGGTATGGTTCATACGCAGATCAAAACACAGGTGGCGTTCCCATTGTGGGCGCAACAGAAAGAAGATTTGTTCCTAAGGAAAACGAACAATATCCGTATTATTATTGCGTGGTAACCAGCACAGATGTAGGTTATGACCCGATTGAGATCCGCACAGGTGCGAGCAAATATATGGAATTCAGCAGTGAAACGCCCGGTGCCGATTACTCTGTCGGTGATATTATCGAATATGGGCTTTACCCTCAAAGTGAAGTTAAAGACCAAGAAACAATAAACAAATTAATATCGGCGGCAGATCCAGATATCATAAGCTATGGATATTTTTCTGGTACAGGTTCATGGGATGATGGGGAAATGGCCTTATCTGACTTTATGTCATATAGAGATGTCGCATATAAAGGCAATATATATAGAATTGTTGGAGTTGATGATTACAGACCCTATTATACGGGAGGAACTTCATCATCCAATTATCAACAGCAAAATGGATACTGTGCTCCGGGATTGTATTGCTTTAAATTTGAACCCATTAAATGGCGTGTTCTTGATTCGGAAAGTGGCTTGGTTATATGTGATTCTGCCATTGACAGTCAACCATTCAATAATTTTGTGTTAAAAAGCGGAACAGATAGTAAAGGCAACGATGTTTATTGGGGAGACACAGATCAAACCTATTATGCAAACAATTATGCAAAAAGCAGCATACGTGAATGGTTAAATAATGATTTCTATAATACCGCGTTTTCTGACAGTCAAAAGGAAAATATAAAAACGACAACGATTACCAATACCGGATATTTCACATTAAACGGACACTCTGGTTACGAAGAATATGATTCAGGAGAAACCAATGACAAAATATTCCTTCTCTCGTATGAAGATGTTAATAATGAATCATATTGGACAAACTCGCCAAAACCTATTAGTAAATCCGCATCAGCCACAGAATATGCAGCTTGCCAAGGATTATTATCAACTTCTGATAGTGATTGCTCTTGGTGGTTGAGAACATCTAATAATTCTGACACTTCATCAATAATAAACTGTGGTTCAGTTGGCTTTGAAACGGTAGGAAAAACTTCGATCGGAGTTGTTCCTGCAATGAAATTAAACACACTAATAAACGAACCGATTACTTACACTGCAACTTTTGTAGCTGACGGGAATGTAGTTGACATCGTTGATTACTATTCAGGAACCGGTGAAGTTATCGAGCCCGTTCCTCCTGCGAAAGAGGGATATTGGTGGCATTGGGACAACTATGAATTAACAGGAAACATTACAATTAATGCGATTTATGAAACAATTGGATATATTGCTTGTTTTGTGAACGGAAACAATATAATTGCCCAGATACCTTACACAATTGAAACAGAGAACATAACTCCTCCACCTGTTCCTGAAAAAGCAGGATACACAAGTGAATGGGAAGATTATTCACTTGAAGTTGGAGGAATAACAGTACAAGTACTATTCACACCAAATATATACGAGGTTGATTTAGTTGTCGATGGCGAAGTAATCGGAACGATTGACTACACTTATGATGACGAGAATCCTGATTTGCCTACTGTTCCCGAAAAGAAAGGATATACAGGTGAATGGGTAATCAATCAGGATGACGGCAATGTCGATATTCATGCAGAATATACACCGATAAACTATTACGCAACCTTTATGGCTGATGGTAATCAGGTGGGTGACAAGGTTCCGTTCACGGTCGAATCAATATCTATTATTGAACCCGCAGTACCCGAAAAAGAAGGATACGAAAATGGCAGATGGGAAGACTATACACTCGGAGCAACCGATATAACCATTAATGCAGTATACGATAAGATTGAAGGAACTTGCTCTCATGTTGATTCAAACGATGATGGCAAATGTGATAAATGTTGTGAGCCAATGATTTATACGAAAGACATCATTGTCGATGGTGTAAAGATTGGTGAGGTAACATTTACTTATGGCGATTCCATAATTGACAATTTGCCTGATGTGCCTGCTAAAACCGGATATACCGGCGAATGGGAATACACAATAAACGGCAGTAACCTTGATATTCATCCCCAATATACGCCTATAACCTATTATGCGACATTCAAAGCTGATGGTAATCAAGTAGGTGAAAAGGTTCCGTTTACTGTTGAATCTGAAAGCATTACCGCACCTGAAGTGCCAACAAAAGAAGGATATACCGGTGCCTGGTCTGAATATACAATCACAGCAAGTGATATTACGGTAAATGCGATATATACTGTAAAAGAATACACAGCAAGCTTTATCGTGGACGGCGAAATCATTTCAACAGAAGATATTGAGTTTGGGTCGTCAATAGCTCTGCCGGATGAGCCCCAAAAGGCAGGATACACATTCAAAAAGTGGCTGCCGGAAGTTCCTGAAACAATGCCTAACAATAGCTTAACATTCACTGCTCAGTTTGAACCGATAACATATTATGCTTCATTTATGGCAGAAGGTGTTGAAATCGGGCGTGTTCCGTTTACAGTTGAAACTGAAAGCATTATTGCACCGGATGTGCCGACAAAAGAAGGATATTCCGGCTCATGGTCTGAATATGTTATTGCCGCAAGTGATATTACAATAAACGCAATATATACCGTAAATAAATACACAGCAAGCTTTATCGTGAACGGCGAAACCATTTCAACTGAAGATATTGAGTTTGGTTCGTCAATAGTTCTGCCGGATGATCCCGAGAAAGCGGGATATGCTTTCATCGGTTGGGCGCCGGATATTCCGGGCACTATGCCAAATGAATCTGTGACATTTACAGCAGAGTTTGAGCCGATAACATACTATGCTTCATTTATGGCTGACGGTGAAGAAATAGAAAAGGTTCCGTTTACTGTTGAATCTAAAAGTATATCTGAACCGGAAATACCCGAGAAAGAAGGATACACTGGAAAATGGTCTGAATTTACACTTGCTGCAAGTGATATTACGGTAAATGCGATATATACCGTAAATGAATACACAGCAAGCTTTATCGTAGACGGCGAAACCATTTCAACCGAAGATACAAAGTTCGGGTCGCCAATGATTCTTCCGGATAATCCTCAGAAAGCAGGATATATCTTCAGAGAATGGTTACCGGAAATTCCCGAAACAATGCCGGCAAAAGATATGACTTTCTATGCGGTATTTGAGGAAGTAAAGCAACCTGATGACAATCCGCCTGAAGCAGTTAATCCGTCGGTAGATATAAGAAACTTTGCTTATACCAGTACTGTTGACTACAGGACAACAATAACCTTCACTGCAATTACCAAAGATATGCCAAAGGATGCAACAATTGTTTGGTATTTAAACGGGCAAAAATCCGGAGAAGGTGAAAAGCTTACCGTAAAAGAAGTGAGAGAATCATTCAATATTCAGGCAAAGATTGTTGATAAAAACAGTGATATTCTGAATTCTTCCGAAACAGAGCTTGTAAAAGTGAAAACGGATTTCTTCTCGAAGATAATCGCATTTTTCAGGATGCTGTTTGGGAAATTGCCTGTGATTGAGCAATAGTAAAAAAATACGACGGATATCTCAGAAGGGAACACGATGAAGGCGTTTTCGACACTGAAATAATGCTTCCGATTGCCGCTCGCGATAAAAATTGAACCATTCGTGCAAAAGCAGCCTCCGACGGTTGCTTTTTGCTATACTTCATAATGAGGTGAAACGGAATGAAGAAAGAAAACAAAACACAACATTCCTTTATCAATAACACCGCGTATATGTTCAGAATTCTTATCGGGTGGGATAAGGCTCAGATTCCGATTAATATTGCAATTGCCGTTTTTGATGTGGTTTTTGAGCTTAATGTGGTCGGTTTTGTTACGGCGCTGACTTATTGTCTTGAGAATCATATGGGTATCAAATCAATTTTATTCGTCACATCGGGTGTCGCGGCTGTTGAGTTTATGTCAGTATTATTGAATAACAGCCTGGAAAGTCGGTTCAAGGTTCGACAGGCAGAAACCAACAGGAAACTGGATATCCTGCTTGCCGAAAAAATAATGAATATGGATTTTGATCTGATTGAAGGATCATTAGGCAGAGAAAAATATCAGAAAGCTAAAAATACACTGACTTATGACGGTCTCTACAACTATATTGACTATTACCGGTTTCTTTTCAGGGGTATTATTTTTATAGCGGTTTACGGAACCGTTACCGTAAAGCTCAATCCTTGGCTGATTCTTGTGCTGACAGGGCTTGAGGCATTGAAGCTTTTTTCAATGGCTGTTGAAAACCGGCTGATCAATAAAACAAAAGATCCGTTGGCAAAGGTTGACAGAAAGCTGAATTACATAAACAGGACATCCCGCGATTTTGCCATAGGCAAGGATATTCGCATTTTCAAACTGCGTGATTATCTTATGAAAATGAGCGAATATTTTGTCGGCGAGCGGAAGTTCTGGACAAGTAAAATGTATTTTTATTATTTCTGCTCGGATATGCTTGCTCTCGTTGTCAGTGTCGGAATTGAGGTCGGCATTTTTGCTTATCTTGTTTACGCGACGCTGAAAGGGGAGGTTTCAAAAACAGAGCTGGTGTTATTTGCCTGCACCATAACGGAATTCACCCACTGGTTGGGCTTTATAGGTGAAACGGTCGGCGAAATAATACCTTTGAATATGAAAACAGACAATCTCCGTGAATTTCTTGATATCAAAAACAGATGCAGACAGTCCGGCGGAAAAACCATACCCGAGGACACTCCTTTTGAAATTGAACTCAGGGATGTTTCCTTTACATATCCGGGAAGCGATGCCGAGATACTTTCTCACATTAACCTTACCGTTCATAAAGGTGAAAACCTTGCGCTGGTAGGTGTTAACGGAGCAGGCAAAACCACTCTTGTAAAACTTATCAGCGGACTGTACAGACCGACAAACGGCAAGATTCTGCTAAACGGAACGGATATATCCGAATTCAACCGCGATGAATACTATGAAATCATTTCCGCAGTATTTCAGGAACCGA
The DNA here is from genome assembly GCA_024692685.1 of Clostridia bacterium. Taxonomy (GTDB): domain Bacteria; phylum Bacillota; class Clostridia; order Oscillospirales; family Acutalibacteraceae; genus CAG-177. The sequence goes on along the minus strand of JAILMJ010000076.1, from coordinate 3,475 downwards.
GATTTCTGCCTTGTACGGTTCTCGAAAATGTCTCAATGAAGCCTGAGGGTGAGAGCGACAAAATTCATTTTTTTGATTGCGTTGAAAAAGCCGGTTTGAGCGAGAGAATTAACTCCCTGCCCGAGAAAGAGAACACATATCTCGTAAAAAGCATAAATGAAGATGCCGTGGAGCTTTCGGGTGGTGAAATGCAGAGGCTTCTTCTCGCAAGGGCGCTTTACAAAGATTCGCCGATATTGATATTGGATGAGCCCACCGCCGCTTTGGATCCGATTGCTGAAAACGAGATATATTTGCGATACAGTGAGATATCCAAGGATAAAACCTCAATCTATATATCACACCGGCTTTCGTCCACTCGCTTCTGTGATCGTATTGCGCTTCTTGATAACAGCGGAATTGCCGAATCCGGCACACACGATGAACTGATGCGGCAAAACGGAAAATACGCCGAGATGTTCAATATCCAGAGCAAATACTACAGAAAGGAATCGTAACCGGATGAATGCAAAGAATAAAAGAACGCTCAAACAGGATTATTTATTGGTCAAGCGGGCAGTGAAGCTTATAAACAAATATACACCGCATTTCATTTTCCATATCGCGTTTTACTCCTTCTGCTGCGCGGCGGTCAGTATAGGAACCAATTATATAACCGCTTGCATAGTTGATGAGCTTACAGGCAGCAGAAGGATAAAAATCCTGATAATACTGCTGTCATGTTATTTGCTTGAAATTGTATTGAAAACACTGCGTGATTACTCTTGGCGAAGAGTCAGAACTTTTCATATTATCGCCCCCAAATGGGAAGAAATGCTCCTGAACGCCAAAAACTTTGAAATGGATTACAAAAAAACCGAAGACGCCTCCGTTCGTGCCAAGCGGCAGATGATAACCGATCGAAACGGTGAAAGCGGATTTAACGAGTTGACTGTAAATATAATGTATTTTTTTGACGGACTTTTTTATCTGCTTATGTGCTTCGCAATCACGGTTTCCCTGTTTTTCAAGCACGCGGACCGTGCTTTATCCGGCAGTGAGAGGATAATCGATTCACCCCTGTTCACTCTCGCCTTCTTTATTGTTATTTTTGCCCTGTCATTTATTCAATATAAATTCAATACCCGCTTCAGCAAAATAATAGTAAAAACAAATCAAAAGAAAAGTCTGGCTCAAAGCCAGCTTCATTATTACTTTGATGAATATCTGGATGACAGCAAATCGGCAAAGGATGTCCGTATTTTCAATCAAAGCAAACTGATAAACCATTCTTTCAACAGATTTTATGACGAGTGGGGAAGCCATAATAAAATTCTTTACCGGTATATCAAAAAGAGATATAACTATTACAATCTGTTTTATTTGATCTCCAACGCGCTGACATATATTTTTGTCGCTCTGAAGGTTTATATCGGCGCTTTCGGTCTCGGCGGGTTTTTGAAATATCAATACTGTATTGCCCGAATAATGGAAAGCGGATTCGATTTTTCTGTTTCCTTCTCAAAGATAAGAGCAAACAATGATTATCTTGAGATGTTTTTTAACTATCTTGATATGCCGTCGGAAATGCATTATGGCAAAATCCCGACCGAAAAGCGCAGCGACAATAAATATGACATTGAGTTTCACAATGTCAGCTTCAAATATCCGGGCAGCGATGTTTATGCGATCAGAAATCTGTCTTTCAGGTTCAAAGTCGGCGAAACGGTTGCCGTAGTCGGTATGAACGGCAGCGGCAAAACGACGATGATAAAGCTTCTTTGCAGATTATATGACCCGACAGAGGGATATATCACTCTCAACGGAATCGATATTACAAAATACGATTACGAAGACTATCTGGCGCTTTTCGGCGTGGTTTTTCAGGATTTCCGATTATTCTCGTTTACACTCGGCGAGAATGTTGCCTGCGAAAAAGATTATGACAAAGAAAAAGCCCTGCAATGCCTTAACACTGCGGGACTTGAGGAACGGCTCAAACAGATTGACGAGAATCTCGATGCCGTTATTTATAAGGACTTTGATGATGACGGAATTGAAATTTCCGGCGGTGAGGCGCAAAAAATCGCCATAGCAAGAGCGCTGTACAAAGACGCTCCGTTTGTTATTCTCGACGAGCCGACGGCGTCCCTTGACCCGCTTGCGGAATATGAAATATATTCCCGTTTCAACGATATGGTAAAGGATAAAACGGCAGTTTATATCTCTCACCGTCTTTCATCCTGCCGATTCTGCGATAGAATTGCTGTATTCCACGAAGGTGAAATGATACAGTTCGGTTCCCATGAGGAACTCCTTGAAAACACAGAGGGTAAATATTATGAACTCTGGAATGCCCAGGCACAATATTACACAGGTGGCAATAAAACAGTTAGGGCATAAAGACTTTGTAACTAATTCAATTTATAAAGAATACAATATCCTCAGAATGATTGAATTGTCAATAGCTTTTAAAACAAAACTGCAAAATAATAAAACAAACCAAATAACACATCATTATTAAACTGAGCCGAGGTCACTGCGACCCCGGCTCTTTTCATTTTTGGAGTAAATCGTGGTATCATCTCACAGCATAATTGCCGCAATCCCTTAACTCACAAGGGATTGCGGCTTTTCTTTTGACTCCTCTATTGGAAGAGGAATATGCTTCCGTTCCGATTCCGAATATTATGAAAGGAAAAACTTGTATCGATTGGGAAGCACCGGAAGTCAGACGGCTTCACTATTACTCTATTTCTGAAGGAGGCGATATTGCAATCAATTTCAGCCAAATCAAAAGCATTGTGTCGGTTGCGGACTATGTTAAATTCATGGGAATCGAAACCGGCAGAAACGGAAAGATTATTTGCCCGTTTCACGATGACAGAAATCCTTCTATGCAGGTCGACAGAGGATTTTACTGTTACGGGTGCGGTGAAAAGGGCGATGTAATCGATTTTGTTTCAAAGTATTACGGCATATCCGTCTGCGATGCCGCAAAAAGAATTTCAGCAGAATTCGGATTATCGGAAGATAATACTCTGCCGCCCGCGGTTCATAAAGAAGCCGAAAAAGAAATGACACCGAGGGAAAAGAAATCACATCTTATGCAGTATCTCATCTCAGTTGAGAAGGAACTCAACAGATGGCTTAAGGAATATGCTCCCAAGCCAGAGGATGTAGAACTGCATTTCCTTTTTGCTTCGGCGTCAAATAATATCGGTTATGTGGGTTATCTCATCGACACATTAATCGAATGCATTACCGATGAGGAAATAAACAAATTTATACTACAACACAAAGGAGAGATTCTATTATGAAAAATCAGACTGCACTCCGAAAAAGGAGGAAAGCACTTGACCCCGGATGAAATCACAGAAAACCTGAAAACCAACAGTCAGGGTAAGATTCTCTGTTCAATCTCCAACATTACCTATGCGCTTGAAAATGATGAAATACTCGAAGGCGCGGTGGCAATAAACGACCTGACGGAGAG